>CBDUEF010000282.1:0-4230 GCA_965366095.1 uncultured Cypionkella sp.
GCCGATCTGATCCCGCTGCCCCGCGCGCCTTTGGCAAAGCGGTTTGGCCAAGGCCTTGTCATGCGGCTTGATCAGGCCTTGGGCCAGCACGCCGAGCCGGTCGCGGCCCAGTCCGAGGCACCACATTACGGGGTGCGGATGACCTTGCCCGAAGCCATCGGGTTGCAATCTGATGTGATGGCGGGGCTTGCGCGTCTGCTGGACCGGCTTTGCGCCAAGCTGGCTGCCACCCATCGCGGCGCGCGGCGGCTGCGCCTTGAGTTGCGCCGGGTGGATCGCGGCACAGTCACCCTTGAGATTGGCCTTGCCCGGCCAATGCGCGATCCCGTCCGCATTGCAGCCCTGTTTGCCAAGGGCGTGGATGAGATCGACGCAGGCTTTGGCATTGACGCGCTGCGGCTAACAGCCCCCGTCACCGAGGTGCTTGCGCCTGAACAAATCGGTGGGGGCCGAGCGGTCAGGCATGAGGATGCGCTGGCCGACCTGTTGTCATCGCTTGGCAATCGCATTGGCTTTGATCGCGCCCTGCGCCTATTGCCCGCCGATAGCCTGATCCCCGAGCGCAGCCAGATCCTTGCACCCGCCGCTTACTCAGCGCCCGAAGCCTTGGCACACCACGGCGGCCCCGCGCGCCCTATCACCCTGTTTGCACCCGAGCCTGTGACCGCAAGCGTGGGCAACCCGCCTGCCAGCTTCCGCTGGCGGCGGATGCGCTTCACCACTCTGCGGGCTTTGGGGCCAGAGCGGATCACGCCGGAATGGTGGTTTGACGATCCGGCCTGGCGCACAGGTTTGCGCGATTATTGGCGGATTGAGACGCAAGAAGGCCCGCGCCTGTGGCTGTTCGTGACGCCGCAAACAGGGACCGCGCCAGACTGGTATGTGCAGGGAGAGTTCGCATGAGCCGACCCAACCAACCCTACGCCGAGTTATGCGCGACCTCCAATTTCACCTTCCTGACCGGCGCCTCCCACCCAGAAGAGCTGGTCACCCGCGCCGCCGAGCTTGGCCTTGCCGCCCTTGCCATCACCGACCGCAATTCGGTGGCAGGCGTGGTGCGCGCCTATTCCGCGCTGAAAGAGCTGGCGCGCCTGCGGGCCGAGGCACAAACCGATGCGGCGCAGGACGGCCCTGTGATCCGCTCACAACAGGTCATGGATCATTCCAGCCGCCAAACCGTGCCGCAGTTTAGCGGCGTCACGGCGACGCCCACCTTGCCCGACGCACCTTTGCCAAAACTGATCGCAGGCGCGCGGCTGGTCTTGAGCGACAGCGCGGTTGAATGGCTGGCCCTGCCAACCGATCTGCCCGCATGGTCGCGCCTCACGCGGCTCTTGTCTTTGGGCAAACGCCGCGCGCCGAAAGGCGAGTGCCACCTGCACCGCGCCGATCTGCTGGACTGGGGCGCTGGCATGATCCTGATCGCGCTGCCGCCCGATCCGTTGGAAGATGCCCATTCCAAAACCACCCGCGCTGATCTTTTGGCCCTCGCGCGCGCTTTTCCGGGCCAGTGCTATCTCGGGGCCGCCCCGCGCTATGATGGCCGAGATCAAACCCGCCTTGATCGGCTCGCACTCTTGGCCCAAAACGCCAACCTGCCGATGGTGGCGGTGGGTGATGTGCTGATGCACCGCTCTGCGCGCCGCCCCTTGGCCGATGTGCTGACCTGCCTGCGCCTTGGCTGCACCATCGACAACATCGGCGCAAACCGCTTGGCCAATGGCGAGCGCCGCCTCAAGTCAGGGGCCGAGATGGCGCGGCTCTTCCATCGCCACCCCGCCGCCCTCCGCCGCACTCTGGACATTGCCGACCGCTGCGCCTTTGGCCTAAGCGATCTGCGCTATCAATATCCCGACGAGGCACAGGGCGGCGAGCCCGCACAGACCCGCCTGGAGCGGCTTACCCGGAAGGGCCTGCACTGGCGCTACCCCGCTGGCCCGCCGCCCAAGATCGTCCACCGCGTCGAGAAGGAACTCACCCTGATCCGCGAGGTCGAATATGCCCCCTATTTCCTGACCGTGCATGACATCGTGCAATTCGCCCGCTCGGAAGGCATCCTTTGCCAAGGTCGAGGCTCTGCCGCAAATTCGGTGGTCTGCTATCTCTTGGGCATCACCGAGGTGCCGCCCGAAAGCATCACCCTGATTTTTGAGCGCTTCATTTCCAAAGAACGTGGTGAGCCGCCAGACATCGACGTCGATTTTGAGCACGAACGCCGCGAAGAGGTGATCCAATGGATCTACACCCGCTATGGCCGTGACCGCGCAGGGTTGACCGCCACGGTAATCCATTTTCGCAGCCGCGCCGCCATCCGCGAGGTGGGCAAGGTGATGGGCCTGAGCCAAGATGTCATCGCGCGCCTGTCGGGGCAAATCTGGGGCTGGTCCTCTTCTGCCCCCGGAGAGGACCGGATGCGCGACGCAGGCCTTGATCCATCTGACAGCCGCATGGTGCTGGCCACCAAACTGATCGGAGAGATCATCGGCTTCCCCCGCCACCTGTCGCAGCATGTCGGCGGGTTCGTGATCACCCATGGCCGGTTGGACGAGCTTTGCCCGATCGAGAATGCCGCGATGGAGGATCGCACCATTATCGAATGGGACAAGGATGATATCGACGCGCTTGGATTGCTCAAGGTTGATATTCTGGCGCTTGGCATGCTGACCTGCATCCGCAAGGCGTTCAGTCTCCTGAGTGAGCATCGCGGCCAAAGCCTGACGCTTGCCAATGTGCCGCCCGAGGATGTGCCGGTCTATGACATGCTCTGCCGCGCCGATGCCATCGGGGTGTTTCAGGTTGAAAGTCGCGCGCAATTGAACTTTCTGCCCCGCATGCGCCCGCGCAAATTCTACGATCTGGTCTGTGAGGTCGCCATCATCCGCCCAGGCCCCATTCAAGGCGGCATGGTGCATCCCTTCATCAACCGCCGCATGGGGCGCGAGGCGGTCGAAGACCTTGGCCCCGCCTTGATGGAGGTTTTGGCGCGCACCTATGGCGTGCCGCTGTTTCAAGAGCAAGCAATGCAGATTGCGGTGGTTGCCGCAGGCTTTACCCCTGCCGAGGCCGACCGTCTGCGCAGATCGCTCGCGACCTTCAAACGCATGGGCACCATTGGGACGTTCCGCGACCGTTTTGTCTCTGGCATGCTGTCACGCGGCTATGACGCCGATTTCGCAGCACGCTGTTTTGCCCAGATCGAGGGCTTTGGCTCCTACGGCTTTCCTGAATCCCACGCCGCGAGCTTCGCGCGGCTGGTCTATATCTCGGCATGGCTCAAATGCCACCACCAAGCCGTCTTCACCTGCGCGCTGTTGAACAGCCAGCCGATGGGGTTTTATGCCCCTGCGCAACTGGTGCGCGATGCCCGCGATCATGGGGTTGAGGTGCGCGCCATCTCCGTCAACCATTCGACATGGGATTGCACGTTGGAATCCCGCGCCGATGGGGGGCTCGCGCTGCGGCTCGGGTTTCGCCAGATCAAGGGGTTACGGGCCGAGGATGCCGCTTGGATCGTCGCCGCCCGTGGCAATGGCTATCCCGATGTCGAGAGCCTGTGGCGTCGCGCGGGGGTGCGGCCGGATACGCTGGAACGGCTGGCCGAAGGCGATGCCTTCGCAGCCCTTGGCCTTACTCGCCGTGATGCGCTTTGGGCCGCGTCTGCGCTGAAAGCCCCCGCGCCACTGCCGCTGTTTGGCATAGATGGGGAGGGCGGCGTGGAACCAACCGTTACCCTGCCACAAATGACGCTGGGCCAAGAGGTGATCGAGGACTATCTGGCGCTGCGCCTTTCCTTGCGCGCTCATCCGATGGAGTTGTTGCGCCCGCGCCTGCCGGAAAGCCTGCCCAATGATCGGCTGGCGCAAGCCAAAGGCCGCATCAGTATCTCCGGCCTTGTCATCACCCGCCAACGCCCCGGCACCGCTGCGGGTGTGATTTTTCTGACCCTTGAAGATGAGACTGGCACGGCAAATGTCATCGTCTGGAAGCAGGTTTATGAGACGTTTCGCAAAGCGGTCATTGCGGGCCGACTGGTCCGCGTCACAGGGCGGATTCAACACGACGGGCCTACCACCCATCTGATCGCCGAACGGGTGGAGGATGTCTCGCCCCTGCTGGCCACCCTCGGGCGACCCGTTATCATCGATGCCAATGATGGGCGCGCCGATGAGACCAAGCGCGCAGCCGGAGGCAGTGTCCGTTCCACCGCACGCCATCCGCGCGAGCAGGCCA
>CBDUEF010000283.1:0-4174 GCA_965366095.1 uncultured Cypionkella sp.
GTACGTCGATTGCGGCAAGGTATGCATAACGGGTCGAGGTGGCGCGAAAGATGTTGCGGCCTTCTGGCAGGTTGACCGCGATCACCACATCGGCGGCTTGGGCCACAGGCGTGCCGCTTTGTGTCAGCGCTATGGTCATCACGCCCCGCTCCCTTAGCAATGAAAAGCAGCGCACCAGTTCCAGATTGCGTCCGGTAAAGGACGAGCCGAAAACCACGGTTCCTGGTGCCGAGGCCGCAGACAGCATCAAGTTCATGCCGTGATCATTCGAGGCCGAAATCCGAATGCCAAGCCGAAACAAGCGGTTTTGCAATTCGTTGACGATCATCGAGGAATTTCCACCTGCCCCGAAGGCATAGACCATATCGGCCTTTGACAGCAGATTTGCTGCCTTTTCGACCGCCACCAGATCAAGGCTACGATGCAGCTCGAACAGCGCCTTTTGCGCCTTGGTCACGATGTCTTCGACAACCTCGGTCGCCGTGGAGGTGACAGATTCGAGCTTGAAATAGCGCAGGCCCACAAAGGTGCTTTTGGCCAGCCGCACTTTGAAATCGGAAAAGGAGGAGCAACCCAGTTTGCGGCAAAACCGTGTGACCGTGGGCGGCGAAACCCCGGCCCTTGCGGCGATTTCGGTGATCGAGGCATTGGTTGCAAAGCCAACATCGGCCAGCACGCTGGCGGCCAGCTTACGCTCAAGCGCAGAAAGCCGCCCCGCCTCATCTGTAAGTGCGATGATAAGATCGTCGGGCGCATGCCATGGCAGGCTGGGATCAGCGGCGGCGCTCATTTGAAAACCAAAGGGCAAAAGCGATCGAAAGTGGCACCGTCTGCCCCCATTCCTTGCCCTTTCATCCTCTCACGCATTCGCAGCATTCCAGAAATTCATTTTCGTTTCACCTTGACAATTAGCCATAATTGGCCTGAATATTCCAGCAAAATAGCTGATATGTTGAAAATTTTTTCACAACTCAGCCGGATGTCCAATAAGATGGAGTGCAAAGGTTGAGTCCAGAACGTGACCCTTTCAGGAATCCCTTTCCCGCGCAAGATCAGGATCGCCGCCAGATTTGGGACATGCTGGTCACCCGCGATATCGACGCTTTTGTTGCTGCAGACTGGGCTGCGGTTGCGGGCGATTTTATTGCGCAGGGGTTCACTGGCATAAGCGCGCATTATCAGCCCGACCCGCAAGGCTATACCTTGGCCTTTCCAACCTTGCAGGCCTATCAGACACGGTGGCTTTCACAAGCGCATGCATTTGGCGCTTCCTTGGCGGCAGGTGCCTTTCTGGGCGATCCACGTCATGGCCTCTATCGCGCGACACGGCTTGAGGAAATCGAGATCACCGAAGACGCGGCGCTGGTGCGCAAAAAGTTTGATGGCCACCTTGCCAAGACCGATGGCAGCATGGAAAGGCTGAATTGGCAAACCTTGTATATTTGTCGGCGCGAGCACAACCGCTGGAAGATCGCCGGTTTTGTGGGCTATTTGCCCCATCGTGAAGCGTGAAAACCTCGGCCAACCCAAGGCGCGTTTTTGTCGCGGCTCTGGCCACGGAGACCAACACCTTTTCGCCAATCGTCATTGATCGGCAAGGCTTTCTCGATTCACTTTATGCACCTCCCGGACAGCATCCTGCCACGCCGACCTTGTGTACAGCCCCCCTAACCGTGGGCCGCAGGGTCTGTGCCGATATTGGCTGGGCCTTGATCGAGGGCACGGCGGCTTGGGCCGATCCGGCGGGAATGGTGTCGCGCGGGGCCTATGAAGGGCTGCGTGATGAGATTTTGGCCCAATTACAGGCGGCGATGCCGGTTGATGCCGTGGTTCTTGGGCTGCATGGGGCAATGGTTGCGCAAGGCTACCAAGACCCGGAAGGCGATTTTCTGCGCCGGATCCGCGACATGGTGGGGCCGGATGTGCTGATCGCCGCCGAGCTTGACCCCCACAGTCATCTGACAGCGCTCCGGGTGGCGGCTTCGGATATTCTTGTCGCGTTCAAAGAGTTTCCCCACACCGATTTCGTGGATCGGGCCGAGGATTTATGGCGGCTTGTTGTCGCCACGCTGCAAGGCCGGATCAAGCCGGTGATGGCGGTGTTCGACTGCCGCATGATTGATGTCTTTCCCACCTCGCACCAACCGATGCGGGGGTTTGTTGATCGGCTGATGGCGCTTGAGGCCAGCGATCCGAAAATCCTGTCCCTTTCGGTCATTCATGGCTTTATGGCCGGGGATGTCCCCGAAATGGGCACCAAGATGATTGCGGTGACGGATGGCGATTGCAAACTTGCGGCCGATTTGGCCGAGCGGCTGGGGCGAGAGCTGTTTGCAAGCCGTGGTCAGTATCTGATGCCCCAGATTGATGAAAAGGCCGCCGTGGCCAAGGCAATGGCGGCGGCGCGCTGGCCGGTGGTGATCGCCGATATGTGGGACAATCCCGGCGGCGGCACGGCGGGCGATGCGACGGTGATCTTGAAAGAGCTGCTCTCCCAAGGCGCGCGCGGCGTGGTGATTGGCACCATTTGGGACCCGGTCGCCGTGCAGCTGTGCTTTGTCGCGGGCGAGGGCTCCCAGATGCCCTTACGCTTTGGTGCCAAATCCGCGCCCTTTACGGGTGAGCCGGTGGATGCCTTGGTCCGCGTGATCCGGCTGCAGGCCGTGGCTGAAATGCGGTTTGGCGAAAGCGTGGTGCCGTTTGGCCGCGCGGCACGGATCGCGGTTTTGGATCAAAGCGGCAAAGAGACCGGTGTCGAGGTTATTCTAAACACCGTGCGTGCGCAAAGCTTTGATCCGTCGCTGTTCACGGCCTTGGGGATTGATCCTTTGGCCCAGAAAATTCTGGTGATCAAATCCACCAACCATTTCTTTGCCGCGTTTCAGCCCATTGCCGCCGAAATCCTCTACTGCGCGGCGGGGCGTCCCTATCCCAACGATCCCGCGACAACTCCATATCTCCATGTGCGCGCCGATATCTGGCCGCGTGTGGCCGATCCGTTCCATGAGGGCGCAAAATGACCAATCCCCTAGCAACCTCCATGGCGGTTGGCATTTGCCCCGTGACCCAAGCCTGCTGGTGTTCAGGAGCAACACGCCCATGATACTGTGTTTCGACATCGGTGGCACTTCGATCAAAATCGCTTACGCGTTTTCGCAAGACGACATCCGCCCTATCGACAGGGTGCCAACGCCCGCGCGCGACTATGCCGCCTTTGTTGACGCGCTGCGCAAGGCGATAGCTGCGGCACCCGAGCGGCCCGAGCGGCTGGCGTTTTCGATTGCCGGGGTGATTGATCCCGAATCGGGCCTTGCGACCGTTGCCAATATCCCTTGCATTTCTGGCCGCAGCTTGCAGAGCGATCTTGAGGCCGCGCTGGAGCTGCCGGTCGATCTTGCCAATGACGCCGATTGTTTTGCGCTGGCCGAAGCGGTGGTTGGGGCAGGGCGCGGGCATGAGGTGGTGTTTGGCATCATCCTTGGAACCGGCGTTGGTGGCGGCTTGGTGGTGCGCGGCGCTTTGATCAACGCAGTCGGCGGTTTCGCCGGCGAGTGGGGGCATGGCCCCGTGGCGCAACGGGTTCTTGGCACCCCCGAGGTCACCTTGCCGGCCTTTGCCTGTGGCTGTGGGCAAATCGGCTGTCTGGATGCGATCTGCTCGGCGCGTGGCATGGAAAAGCTGCACCTTTTCCTGCATGGGATCGACGCGCAAAGCACGGAAATCGTCGCGGGCTGGGAGCGCCAATTGCCAGAGCCCAGCCGCACGATTGATCTCTGGCTAGAGCTGCTGTCGGGGCCTTTGGCAATGGTGGAAAACCTGCTGGGGGCAGGTGTGATGGCGGTGGGCGGCGGGCTGGCCAATTCGCGGCCCTTGATTGCCGCCTTGGACAGCGCCGTCCGCGCCCGAATCCTGCGCAGGTTTGACCGCCCGCTGATCGTGCCCGCCGGTTGCGCCATCGAGCCGGGTTTGGTGGGGGCGGCAATTTTGGGCCTAGGACGGCGCACATCGGCAATCCTTTGATCATGGTGAGGGACTTGGGATATGAAAATGAATTACATAAACGCGAGTATTCGCGAAAGAAGGTTGACGGTTAATACTTCTCTACGCATAATTCAGAAAATTAATTTCTAAACAGGGACTCAAGATGAAAGTCGCGATTATTGGTCTTGGGTTT
>CBDUEF010000284.1:0-4170 GCA_965366095.1 uncultured Cypionkella sp.
CAGCAAAGCAAGGCGGCGTCGCGCATCCAGATGGGTCTGAAAGTAACCGAAGGTTTGGGCGCGGGTGCGCGTCCGACCGTTGGGGCCGCTGCCGCCGAGGAAACGATCGAAGAAATCGTTGATCATCTGGCCGGCGCGCATATGTGTTTCATTACGGCTGGTATGGGTGGGGGCACCGGAACCGGGGCCGCGCCAATCATCGCGCAGGCAGCACGTGAGTTGGGCGTGTTGACGGTTGGTGTGGTCACCAAACCTTTCCAGTTCGAGGGCAACAAGCGGATGAAGCAGGCCGAAGAGGGCATTGCGGCGCTGCAAAAGGTTGTCGACACGCTGATCATCATTCCGAACCAGAATCTTTTCCGTCTGGCCAATGAGCGCACGACCTTTACCGAAGCCTTCGCCATGGCCGATGACGTTTTGTATCAAGGCGTTAAGGGTGTGACCGATCTGATGGTGCGCCCCGGTCTGATCAACCTTGATTTTGCCGATGTCCGCGCCGTGATGGACGAGATGGGCAAGGCGATGATGGGCACCGGCGAGGCTACCGGCGAAAACCGTGCCGTTGAAGCGGCGGAAAAGGCGATTGCCAACCCGCTGCTTGATGAGATTTCGCTGCATGGGGCCAAGGGCGTGTTGATCAACATCACCGGCGGCCATGATCTGACGCTGTTCGAGTTGGACGAAGCGGCCAATATCATCCGCGAAAAGGTTGATCCCGACGCCAATATCATTGTCGGCTCAACACTTGATCCCTCGATGGAGGGGATGTTGCGGGTTTCGGTTGTGGCCACTGGGATTGATGCGGCTCAGGCTGCGCGGCCCGAGCAGGGCGTTGCCCGCCGCTCGATGGCAGCGCCTTTGCCGCAGCATATGACCGAACATCGGCCCGCTCCGGTGACGTTGACGGCAGTGCAGGCGGTTGCGGCCCCGGATTCGGCTCCAAGCCTGTTTGATGCGCCGGCGATGTCGCATGAGTTCGCTCCGGCGCAAGAAATAGAAGAGGATGCTGCCCAAGGCGATATGCCGCCTCCGGCCTATCGTCCGCAGCCCGTGCAGCAACCACAGACGCGCCCGACCGCCGCAATGGACAACCGCGCCGAAGAGTTTGTCGCCCCGCGCCCAAGGTCTGCCGGAACCCCCTCGCCCGAGGCTTTGGCCCGGTTGCAAGCCGCTGTCAGCCGCTCGCCCGCAGCGGCGCCGCGCCCGGCACCACAGCAGCCAGCCGCCCAGCGTCCGGCCGCCCCGGCGCCAAAACCGGCCGAGCGTCCGCGCTTTGGCATCGGCAGCCTGATCAACCGCATGGCCGGTGGCCATTCCGAACCCGCCCCGGAACGCGCCGCTGCGCCCTCGCGCCAACAGCCGCCCGTGACCGCTTATGACGACGAGCAAGAGCTTTCGGCAGACCAGGAACGGATCGAAATCCCCGCCTTCCTGCGCCGTCAGGCCAACTGACCTTAGCGGAAATCTTGCAACAAAGCCCGGCACGTCCGGGCTTTGTTGTTTTTAATCAATGGGTTGGCCAGAAAATTTCTGTTACACTCAGTTACAAAGAGTGAGTTGAGCCTTGGGGCCGCAGGGCCTATTTTAACCCAAAGCCCCCGTCGCGGGGCAATGGTGACGAGGTTAACGTACAAAACACAGTTGTATCATCGGCGGTTTTCCAAGGCCAAGGCCTGCATTCCGGGGCTGCGGTGCGCATGGTCGTGCATCCCGCCCCGGCAAATTTTGGCATCTGGTTTCGCCGCACTGATCTGCCGCAAGCCGAGGCGATGATCGAAGCGGTGTGGAGCGCTGTGGTGCCGTCGCGGCTTTGTACCCTGGTGGCCAATGCCGCCGGGTCTTCGGTGTCTACAATCGAGCATATCATGGCGGCGCTGGCGGGCTGTGCGATCCACAATGCGCTGATCGAGATCGACGGCCCCGAGGTACCGATTCTGGACGGCTCGGCGATGCTATTTGTCGAAGGCCTGTTGGCGGTGGGTTTGGTCGAGCAAGATGCCCAGGTGCGCGCGATCCGGGTGCTGAAAACGGTTGAAGTGCGCGACGGTGACGCGGTGGCGCGGCTGGACCCTTCGGCGATGCTGGAAATTGATTTCGCGATTGATTTCGAAGACGCGGCCATTGGGCGACAGGAAAAAGTGCTGAACATGTCAAACGGTGCCTTTGTGCGCGAATTGTCAGACAGCCGCACCTTTTGCCGCAATATTGATGTGCAGATGATGCGTTCAAAGGGGCTGGCCTTGGGCGGCACCTTGGAAAACGCCGTGGTTTTCGATGGAGATCAAGTGCTTAGCCCCGGCGGCCTGCGCTATGCCGATGAGCCTGTGCGCCATAAGATGCTGGACGCTCTGGGCGATCTGGCGCTGGCCGGGGGGCCGATTCTGGGGCGTTGTACCGGGATCCGGGCTGGGCATGCCCTGACCAATCGGCTGTTGCGTGCGCTTTTTGCCACGCCGGGAAGCTGGCGCTTCGTCGATTGTGGGGAAGTGACCGGAGGTAAACTGCCCGGCGTTGGCGTTCATGCTGGCGATCTTCCCTCACGTCTTTGATCTGATGTGGCAAAGCAGTGAAAGCCGTTTTGCGCCCCGGATTTTTATGTGCTAGGACGGGCCAAGAGCAGCGTGAACCGCCCGGTTCGGGATGGTCGCGAAGTGGCAATTGGGGTTGGCTGAAGATGGCAGGCGGAAAAGCGGGATTGGCGCGGGGTTTTGGCGTGGCGCTTTTGGTTGGCACTTTGGCCTCTTGCGGCGCAGGCAAGCCCAAAGAGCGGGCGCTGGACAGCTATACTGCCGAAGAAATCTACAAACGCGGCGAATTGACGCTGGAAACGGCGAAAAAGCCCGGCGATGCGCTAAACTACTTCCAAGAGGTTGAGCGGCTTTATCCCTATTCGGAATGGGCCAAGCGCGCCTTGATCATGCAGGCCTTTACGCTGCACAAATCCAAGAATTATCCCGAGGCGCGGGCGGCCGCGCAGCGATTCCTTGATTTCTATCCGGGTGATGAAGACGCAGCCTATGCGCAATATCTGATGGCGCTGTCTTATTACGACCAGATTGACGAAGTGGGCCGCGATCAGGGCCTGACCTATCAGGCGCTGCAATCGCTGCGCGTGGTGATCGAGCAATATCCTGACAGCGAATATGCGAAATCGGCGATTCTCAAGTTTGATCTGGCGTTCGACCATTTGGCCGCCAAGGAAATGGAAGTTGGCCGCTATTACCTGAAACGCAAGGATTACGCCGCCGCGATCAACCGCTTCCGCACCGTTGTGCAGGATTATCAGACCACGACCCACACCGCCGAGGCCCTGCATCGCTTGGTTGAGGCCTATCTGGCGCTGGGTCTGACCGATGAGGCGCAGACGGCGGGGGCGATTTTGGGCTATAACTATCAGTCCAGCCCGTTCTATGACGATACGTTCCGTTTGCTCAAATCCAAGGGGTTGGCACCCGAGGCCAAAGGCAGCAACTGGTTGTCGTCGATTTACCGCCAGATGATCAAGGGCGAGTGGCTGTGACCTTGGGGTCTGGCCCGCGCGGTGGTGCAAGCGATGCTGCGCAGCCTTGAGATCAGGGATGTTCTGATCATTGATCGGCTTGGCCTTGAACTTGGGGCCGGCTTGAACGTGCTGACCGGGGAAACCGGGGCGGGCAAATCCATTCTGCTGGATGCGTTGGGATTCGTTTTGGGCTGGCGCGGGCGGGCCGAATTGGTGCGCGCAGGCGCCGATCAGGGCGAGGTGACGGCGGTGTTCGATCTGCCCGAGGGCCATGCAGCGCTTGCGGTTCTGGCCGAGGCCGGGATTGTGGCCGAGGGCGAGGTGATCTTGCGCCGGATCAACACGGCGGATGGGCGCAAGACGGCCTGGGTCAATGATCGGCGCGTCACCGGCGAGGTGTTGCGCGATCTGTCGGAGACGCTGGTGGAATTGCACGGCCAGCATGATGATCGGGGCTTGCTGAACCCACGCGGGCATCGGCAATTGCTGGATACTTTCGCGGGGGTATCGGTTGAGGCCGCGCGTTTGGCCTGGCGAGGGCAGGCGGCGGCGCGTGAGGCTTTGGCGCGGGCCGAGGCGGCTTTGGCCCGCGCACAGGCCGAGGAAGAGTTTTTGCGCCATGCCGTGGCCGAGTTGGACAAGCTTGATCCGAAACCCGGTGAAGAGGC
>CBDUEF010000285.1:0-4166 GCA_965366095.1 uncultured Cypionkella sp.
GGACGGTGTGTCATTTCCGCGAGTTGATGCCATCAGTCGCGGTGAAAACCGGCACCGAAAGCCCAAGAGCGCTGCTTGCTGATCTTGATGCGGGCCTGGATGGCGTGAGCTTTGCGACCTTGGGCGGGGCCGCGCCGATGACGTGGCAGGCGGCGTTTGATGCAAATCATAGCGACCGCGTCTTGGTGCTTCACAAGGGTCGCATGGTCTATGAGCGCTACGACGGCTGCCTTGACGCAAAAACCCTGCACGGATCGATGTCTGTCACCAAGTATTGGAAATGACCACGGCGCTGGACTATTCCGAAGACTACGCCGACCCCAACGCCGAGGTCTGGACCTATGCGGAAGCAGGCAGCCCGCTGGCCAAACCCCAAGGTTACGCCGGCCCGCGCCGCTATTTCGACGATCTGCAAACCGTGCAGAAAGAGGGCGAGCATGGCGATGCCTTTGGATATAAGGCCATCACCTCTGATGTGGCGGGTTGGCTGATTGCGCGCACAACGGGCGTGTCGGTGGCCGAATATCTGTCAAACCGCATCTGATCGCAAATCGGGGCTGAGCGTGAGGCGTTCTATACCGTCGATTCCATCGGCACCCCCTTCGCGGGCAGTGGTTTCAACGCCCCCCTGCGCGACATGGCGCGGCTGGGCCAGTTGGTGCTGAACGAGGGTTGTGCTGGTGATCCCAGCCGAGGCAATCACCCGCATCCGTCAGGGCGGCAGCAAAGATACCTGTGCCAAGGCGGGCTATGGTCTTTTGCCGGGCTGGAGCTATGAGGGCATGTGGTGGGTCAGCCATGACGACCACGGCAGCTTTGCCGCGCGCAGGGCGCATGGGCAAACGATATGGATTGATCCAACCGCCACAATGGTGATCGTGCGCTTTGTCTCAAGCCCCAATGCTGGCAACGCCGCCAGCGATCCGACTTCACTGCCCGCCTACCGCGCTGTGGCCGATTACCTGATGGCGCAAGACTCCGCCCCGCAATTGGTTGGGCGCGAATGGATGATTGAGGATATCGCGGGCAAGGGCGTGATCGACACCAGCCCCGCCAGCTTTCATTTCCTTCCGGATGGCCAATTGGCTGGCAATGCGTCCTGCACCCGCCTGATGTCCAGCTATGCGGTTGACAGCACTGGCTTGACCATCGGCGCTGCGGGGGCCACGATGATGGCTTGTGCGCCCGCAATGATGAATCAGGAAAGCCGCCTCTTGGGCCTGTTGCAAAGGTCAGCGGTTATTCTGTCGATGCGACCGGTGCGCTGGTTTTGACGACAGCCGAAGGTGAAACCATCACGGCGCGGCGGCGCTGAACGAAAGGACAAGTGTCGTGCCTGATAAGCTTTTGGCCTTATACCGTCATGCAACCCTCTGACATGATGATGGCGATGATTGCTGCGATGGTGATCGTCTATCCCACCGGCGAGCGGGTCTGGGATGAAGTGTTCCAGCGTATCCGCGCCACGCTTTACGGGGCCGCAGTGGCGCTGATGGTGCTGTGGCTGTTCACACTGTCGCAGCATCTGACCATCATCCTTGGCCTGATCTTTCTGTCGGGGCTGTTCTTTGGCTCCAAGATGATGCGCGACCCGCATCCTCGCATGGTGTCTCAATACGCGTTTTCGGTCACGCTGGCCGTGGTGGCCGGTGCGCTGTCAACGCAAGACCCCAGCCATGCCGCCTTCACCCGCATCGTGCTGACGTTGATTGGGGCGTTTACGGCGGCCTTTACCGTGGCGGGGTTGGATATCGTCACCAAATGGAATGATATTGCGCCCAAAGGCGTAGCCATTGTGCCGCTGACCTAAAGGAACATCCATGCGCTTTTTCTACAAGACCGGTTTGACCTTCCTGCCGCTGCTGCTGGGGTTGTTGTTTCTGGCCGCGTCCCTCACGCCGTCGCTGATCCCGCGCAATTGGTTTGTGCAAGGCGTATTAGGCGGGCTGGTCATGGCCTTGGGCTATTTGCTTGCGCGCGTCTGTGTTGGGCTTTGGTGGCTGATGGAGCTGCCAACCCTGAAAGGCCGAACGGCGGTCTGGGGCAATGCAGTTGTCGCGGCGCCGGTTCTGCTGGTCTTGGCTCTGTGCCTTGCGCAGGCGCATGGCTGGCAAAATGGCATCCGGTCACGAATGGGCATGGATTTGGTAGACGGCGGCAATACGCTGCAAATGCTGCTGGTGGCGCTGGTGGTTTTTGCCGCTTTGGTGGCACTCGGCTTCCTGTTGCGGCTGGCGTTTGATCGGTTGCGGCAGCGGCTTTATCGTTACATGCCGCAGCGCACAGCCAATATTGCAGGTTTTTTGCTGCTGGTGCTGATCGTCATGACGGTCACCCGCGATGGCGTACTGGACCGCGTCATAGCACGTCTGGATGAGTCGGTGACCCTGGCGCAAAACCTGTTTGATACCGCCCCGCCGCCGCCAACCGGAACCGATATCGCGGGTGGCCAAGGCTCGTTGGTCAATTGGGGCGCTATGGGGCAACCGGGGCGCGATTATGTCACCACCGGCCCTTCGGCCGCAGCGATTGCCACCTTTACCGAGCGGCCCGCCCTGCAACCCATCCGCGTCTATGTTGGCCGCGCGCAGGCCGAAACGCCCGAGATGCGCGCTCAAGTGGCGCTGGCCGAGCTGAAACGACTGGGCGGCTTTGACCGCAAGGTGCTGATCGTGGCGATGCCAACCGGCACGGGTTGGTTAGATCCGGGGGCTGTAGATACGGTGGAATACATGCACGGCGGCGACATCGCCACGATTGCGGTGCAGTATTCCTATCTGCAATCGCCACTGGCGCTGATTTTGGAAACCCGCTCAGGGTTAGATCAGGCCACCGCGCTGATCTCGGCGGTGCATGGCTATTGGAAAACCCTGCCCAAAGACAAACGGCCGCGGCTTTATATCCATGGCCTTAGCCTGGGCGCATGGTCGTCGATGTACGGCACCGGTCTGTTTGCGCTGCTGGATGACCCGATCAACGGCGCACTTTGGGCTGGTCCACCCTTCCCCTCGCAGACATGGCAAGGCATCACCGCCGAGCGCGATCCCGCCAGCCCCTATGTGCTGCCATCCATCGGTGACGGGCGCTTGGTGCGCTTTGCTTCGCATAGCCAAAGCCCTGGCGGGCCAGACGGCTGGGGGCCGATGCGAATCGTCTATCTGCAATATTCCAGCGACCCGATTGTGTTTTACGAACCGGCCTCCTTCTTCCGCGCTCCGGCTTGGATGAATGAACCCGCCGCCAGCGATGTATCGCCCGACATGAAATTCATGCCGGTGGTCACTCAGTTCCAACTGGCCTTGGATATGGCACTGGCCAACACCGTGCCCGACGGCCACGGCCACGCCTATTACGGCCCCGATTATGTGCTGCCTTGGGTTGCAGTGACCGCTCCCGAAAACTGGACCGAGGCCAACAGCGCCCGCCTTGCCGCGCTTTGTAGTGATGGCTTTCATCAAGGGTGTCGGAATTGACCAGAATCGCCCTTGCCCTTGGCGCTGGCGGTGCCGGTGGGTGGCGCATATCCAAGCTTTGAAAGCCTTCGATGATTTGGGGGTAAACAAGTGAGACGGGCAACCATCCATGACGTCGGCCGCATCGTATCTTGCTTTTGCAAGGATGCAGGTGCGACCAGACGAATGGTTTGGGCGGAATATTTGAAATGGAGATGCCGCCTCTCGGCGGTTTTGAGACGGCCCCGGCCACGTCGTGACGGAGATTTTCAGAGCAGACCTGCGACGTTTTGGCAAACGAAAATGGCGCTTTTTCAGCAGTTTAAAAATGACGGTTTTAAGCGCCAAAAATGTTCATCCGACATCGACGTGCGCGAACTGATGAGGTGTTTGATTCCGGACTTTGATGGTGCAATCGTTTCCTTGGAATGGAAGGACGCACTATGGGCAAGATTCTGCACGGTAGCTCCACGATGACTGAGGCAACCGGTCGGGCAATACAAAATAGTGAAGAGAGCCTGAGGGCGCTTTCGGCGCTTTATGGGACCAATCAGAAGCCCGTGGCGGCATCCCGGTTTGAAATGTTCCGCCCGAACCAATCATCCAGCCGCCCCCGTATCCGTGCAAAAGCAATATCCGATGCGCCCAACGGCATTGATGAAGTAAGCATCCGGTCTGGGCCGCATTCATGCGGCTTTCCAATTCCATGGCAGG
>CBDUEF010000286.1:0-4157 GCA_965366095.1 uncultured Cypionkella sp.
AACGGCGGTTATAACCCGCTGAAAGATCTTTATAAAACCAGAGTGTTCGACACCTGCCGCTGGCGCAATGCCAATCATCGGCCTTGGATGCTGGCCCCAGCGGGCGAAATGATCCCTGTGCGGGTGATTGAAAAACCACCAAGTGCCGAATTGCGGCCCGATCAACGCGACGATGACAGCCTGCCCCCTTACTCGGTGCTGGACGCGATCCTTGACGGGTTGGTGGAACGCGAGGCATCAGTGGCCGATCTGGTGGCCCAAGGCTTTGATCCGGCCACGGTCAAGCGGGTGGATCATTTGCTTTATATCAGCGAATACAAACGCTTTCAGGCAGCGCCGGGCACGCGGTTGACGAAAAAGGCGTTCTGGATGGATCGCCGCTATCCGATTGCAAACCGCTGGCGGGATCAGTCTTAGATCGGACTGACGCTGCAAAGCGGCAACAAATGCGCGATTTCAACCGAATCGCAAAGCTGTGTCGCATCGGTCATCACTGCGGCACTGGCGGCGGCAGACCCCAGAGCCAGTGCCGAAGTAACATCCTGACCCCGCGCCAGCGCCAGAACAAAGCCCGCAACAAAGCTGTCACCGGCACCGACCTTGCTTTTCACCGCAACTTTCGGGGCGACAACAAACAGCCGTTGCCCTGCTTCGGCCAGCACCGACCCTTCGGCCCCGCGCGCCACGATCACCCGCTTGGCCACCCCGGCCGCCACAAGGCCGCTGGCGAAATCGGCGCTGTCCTGACGGGTTTCCAGATGCCGTTTCGCGATGCTCTCGGCCTCTTCCCCATCCATCCGCAGCACGGCAAGCCCCTGAATCGGATGTGAAATCGCCTGATGCAGCGTTGGTCCAGATGTATCCAGCACCACCTGCACCCCCGGCATCGAAGCCACCAGTTGCGCCGGAAAATCCAGCGGCACGCCCGGAGGCTGGCTGCCCGAAATCACGCCAAAAATCCCCGAACGGGTCGAGGCCCGCAACAGGTGAAACACCCGATCCTGATCTTCGGGCGACCACAATGGGCCCGGCAACATGAAGCGATACTGCCGCCCGGTGGTGGCTTCGGTCACGGTCAGGCTTTGCCTTGTTTCCCCCGGCGCCACCAGCGACAGGAACGGCACATTCTCGCTGCGGATCAATCCGGCCAACCGATCGCCGGTCAGCCCGCCCAAAGCCACAAGCGCCAGACTGTCGCCGCCCATTATCCGAACGGCACGGCTGACATTCAGCCCGCCACCCCCCGGATCAAGCTTTGGCTCTGCACAGCGCAGCTTTTGATCCGCCAGCAACTCTGGAACTTCTGTCGACATATCCAGCGCAGGATTAAGTGTCAGGGTCAGGATCGGGGTTTGTTCCACGCGCCGCCTCTAGCCCGCGATTTCTATCTTGGTCTCAAAGCTGCCGCTGCGCTCCGAGTTCTTGTCGCGCAAAGTGGTTTGCAGCACATATTTTCCGGGCGCGATGCCGTCCAACGTATAGGTCAGGTTGGCCTGAAATTCGCGGTTTGGATAGCGGGAGACCAGATCAAGTTCAGTTAGGTTGGGGATATCACCAAGCAGATCGCCGGTTTCCGAAATGACCTTCAGATCAACGTGAAAGCCCATCGAATAGAGCCCTTCTCCGGGCGAGCCATAGGCAAAACCGAAGGGCTCTGCATAGATGATGATCTTTTCCCCGGTTTTGTAAACTTCGCTGGCACGCGGGTTGTAGATACCAAAGCCCGAGGCGGGTTGTTCAACCAGCAGGGCCTGCGTAAAGCCGATTGCGGGCGACATGTCCCAGACTTGCCCGAACAGGGTTTGCGCCGATTTGAAGGCGGCGTTCATATCGCCCGCGCCGGCCTGTTGCTCAATCACGGCCGCCGTGTCTGCGACCGGGCCAGCTTGGGCCTCCACGCCTGCCATACACAGCATGGCAAGAGACAGGGACCTCAGCGGCGACATGGTGAAAAGCATAATATCAACTCCGGTTCGAACAAGGCGCACCTGCCATGATAATCGCAACCGCAGCAAAAGGCCAAGGCCGAAGCGGACCCCATTTCAGATCACCCGATTGATCCAATCATCGCCCAACTGGACAAATCACGGGCGCTATGACAGGGAAGGGCCGTCGCAGGAGAGCCGCCATGACCGCCAAACCCACCATCACCCGTTTTGCCCCGTCGCCCACCGGATATATCCATGTCGGCAACCTTCGCACGGCGCTGATGAACTATCTGATCACCCGCAAGGCAGGCGGCACATTTATTCTGCGGCTGGATGATACCGATCAAGAGCGTTCCAAACAGGAATACGCCGATGGCATCATGGCCGATCTGGAGTGGCTGGGTCTGCATTGGGACCGGGTGGAAAAACAATCGCTTCGGATGGATCGCTATCGCGCCGCCGCCGATGATCTGCGCGCCAAGGACCGGTTTTATGAGTGTTTCGAGACTCCGGTCGAGTTGGACCTGAAGCGCAAAAAGCAACTGAACATGGGCAAGCCGCCGGTCTATGACCGCTCTAGCCTGCGCCTGAGCGAAGACGAGCGCGCGGCGATGCGGGCCGAGGGGCGGGCGGGCTATTGGCGCTTTCGGCTGGACCAAGAGCGGATCGAATGGGTGGACGGTATCGTTGGGCCTTTGTCGATTGATGCGGCCTCGGTCTCTGATCCGGTGCTGATCCGCGCCGATGGTCAGGTGCTATATACCTTTGCCTCATCGGTGGATGATGTCGATATGGGCGTGTCCTTCATCGTGCGCGGTGCCGATCATGTGACCAATACCGCCACGCAGATCCAGATCATGCAGGCGATGGGGGGCACGCCGCCGAATTTCGCGCATCACTCGCTGTTGACGGGCGCGCAGGGCGAGGAATTGTCGAAACGGCTGGGCACCCTGTCGTTGCGCGATCTGCGCGCGCGCGGGGTCGAGCCGATGGCGCTGCTGTCGCTGATGGCGCGGCTTGGCAGCTCGAAGCCGGTGGAACTGGCCAGTTCGATGCAAGACCTGATCGACGGGTTCGAGATCGGCAGTTTTGGCTCGGCACCGACGAAATTCGATGCCGAGGATCTGTTCCCGCTGACCCGCGCCCATGTGCAAAGCCTGCCACTGACGGCTGTGTCCGACCGGGTGGCGGATTTGGGCGTTCCTGCTGAAATCGCAGGACAATTCTGGGATGTGGCAAAGGGCAATATCACCATTCTGGACGATCTGGCCGGCTGGTGGCACCTTTTCCGTGACGGGGCCGAGCCTTTGGTCGATGAGGAGGACCGCGATTTTGTGGCCCAAGCCATGACGATGCTGCCGCCGCAACCCTGGACGCATGCGACCTGGGGCGAATGGACCACGGCCGTCAAAGACGCCACGGGCCGCAAGGGCAAAACCCTGTTCCGCCCGCTGCGCCGGGCTTTGACGGGCCTTGATGCCGGGCCGGAGATGGCCGATGTGATGCCGCTTTTGCAGAAAATCCGCGCGATTTAGCTGACCCGGCGCATGTCGCAAAATGCCGCAGATTGATTGTATGCCGATGTATTCTTTTCTCTTGCCAGCCCATCACTTGGCAGGATAGCTTTACGGCGTCAGTTCGGGAGAATCCGGGGGTAAAGCCTCGGTGCCGAAGGAGCAACCGCCCCGGTAAACTCTCAGGCGCAAGGACCGTATTGACAGACAGACTCTGGAGAGTGGTGCGTCTGCACCCGCCGAAGGGATAACGATCTCAGGCGCCCTGTTTCGGGCAAGGACAGAGGGGGCATCGCGGGACAGGGATTGGCCTGTCCGGACGATGCCGGGCGCTTCCGGCAGGGCTTGGGAGAGTGGCTTTGGCCGAAGAATTGTTCAGATTGGGTCTGCATGACCTGCATGTCGCACTTGGCGGCAAGATGGTGCCATTCGCGGGCTATGAGATGCCGGTGCAATATCCGGCAGGCGTGATGAAAGAGCACCTGCACACGCGCGCGGCGGCAGGTTTGTTTGATGTAAGCCACATGGGGCAGGTGATTTTGCGGCCCAAGGGCAGCTATGAAGAGACCGCGCTCGCGTTCGAAAAACTGATGCCGGTGGATGTTCTTGGGGTGGCGCAGGGCCGACAACGCTATGGAATCTTTACCAATTCCGATGGCGGCATTCTGGACGATCTGATGTTCGCCAATCGCGGCGATCATCTTTTCGTCGTGGT
>CBDUEF010000287.1:0-4124 GCA_965366095.1 uncultured Cypionkella sp.
TGATCCATGTCGATGCCCATGCCGATATCAATGATACGATGTTTGGCGAAAAGGTCGCCCATGGCTGCCCGTTTCGCCGCGCCTGGGAAGAGGGCTGCCTGATCAATGACAAGGTGTTCCAGATCGGCCTGCGCGGCACCGGCTACAGCCCCGAGGATTTCAACTGGGGCCGTGACAAGGGCTGGACGGTGATTCAGGCCGAGGCCTGCTGGTATAAATCGCTCGCGCCGCTGATGGCCGAGATCCGCGCCAAGATCGGCGATGCGCCGGTTTATCTCTCCTATGATATTGATTCACTTGATCCGGCCTTTGCCCCCGGCACCGGCACGGTGGAACCGGGGGGGCTGACGATCTGGCAAGGGCTTGAGATCGTGCGCGGCTGCTCGGGCCTCAATCTGATCGGCGGCGATCTGGTCGAGGTCTCGCCGCCCTATGATCCTTCGGGCAACACCGCCTTGATCGGGGCGAACCTGCTTTATGAGATGCTCTGCGTGATGCCGGGCGTCCCCCAAGGAGGTCCGTTCTCGATCTAGCGCCGCATTTGCACTTTGCCCAAATACTCCCCCCGGAGGGCCTTATTCCGCCGCGAGATCGGGTTTGCTGCGCCGCGCCGCTCGCGCGTCCAGCACCGACAAACGGCTGCGCAAATCGGCCTGATGGGCGGAGATAAGGCCCATCGCCGCGATTTGGCTTTGCTCCAGCCCTTCGATGCTGGCGGCCAATTCATGCGCGGCTGGCTCCACCGGCTCGATCTCTTTCTTGCCAACCATCCGGCTGAACAGCTTGCCAAGCCCACGCGACAGATCGTCCATGATCAGATAGAAGGACGGCACCACCACAAGGCTGAGCACGGTTGAGACGATAATCCCGCCGATCACCGCCGTGGCCATCGGTGCGCGGAAGGCCCCGCCTTCGCCCACACCCAAGGCCGAAGGCAACATCCCCGCCGACATCGCGATCGAGGTCATCACAATGGGCTGCGCGCGTTTGTGCCCGGCCTCGATCACTGCGCTCACCCGGTCCATGCCGCGCGCCCGCATCTCTACCGCGAAATCCACCAGCAAAATGGCGTTTTTGGTCACGATCCCCATCAGCATCAATATTCCGATCAACACCGGCATCGACAGCGCCGATCCGGTCAGGATCAACGCCGCCGCCACGCCGCCAATGGCCAAAGGCAGCGAGAGCAGAATGGTGAAGGGCTGCAAGACCGAGCGGAACAAGAGGATCAGCACCGTCAGCACCAGCATCAGCCCCATGATCATCGCCTGCCCGAAGGAGGAGAACAACTCGCCCTGCACCTCGGCATCGCCAGACTCCTTGATATGGGCCGAGCCGGGCAGTTTCACCCCGGCGGCGATTTCCTTGAACCGAGCCGAGGCCGTGCCCAACGGCACCCCCACCGGCAGATTGGCCCCGATGGTCGCCGCGCGCTGGCGATTGAGCCTTGTCACGGTCGATGGCCCCTGACCCAGCCGAATATCGGCCACGGTCGACAAAGGCACCACTTGCCCTGTCGCCGTGGTCAGTTTCAGCGCCGCAATGCGGTCGATACTGTCGCGGGTCGCATCATTCATCCGCACCCGGATCGGCACCTGCCGGCTGTCGATGCCCAGTTTGGCCAATGCTGCATCTACATCGCCCACCGTTGCCACCCGCACCGTATCGGCGATTTGCGCCGCCGTGATCCCCAGCCGCGCGGCTTCGGCCATGCGCGGGGTGATCTGCACCTCGGGCCGGGGCAGGGCGCCCTCGGAGGCCACATCGGCCAGCGCCGGATCGCCGGTCAGGGCCTCTTCCAGCCGATACACCGCCTCGTTCAGATCGGCCTCATTATCGGCCAGAATCGAGAAAGACAGATCGCGTTGCCCGCGGTCGTTCAGTTTGAAGGCGCGGATATCGGGCACTGTGGCCAGCCGTTTGAACACCTCGGCCTCGATCACGTTTTGCGGCACGGTGCGGCCCTTGTCCTGCACCAGCGGCAAATAGGGGCCGATCAGCGGCAGCTTATGTGCGGTTTGGGAAAGGCGCAAAAGCAGCGTCTGGTCCAGCCTTGTCAGCAGCACCGTCACCGAGGCGCGGCGCACATCCAGCGATCCGGTGGGCGACGATCCCCCCAGCACAAAGACGTTTTCCACCCATGGAATATCCTTGATCGCCGCCCGCATCTGGCTGGTGGCGCGGTCGGTATCGTCCAGCGTCGATCCCGGCGGCAGCTCGACCGAGATCGAAATCCGGCTGACATCCTCGGGCGGCAGGAAAGAGCCCGGCACTTTCAGCATGAAGAACACCGATACGATCAAAACGCCAATGGCGGCGATCAGCGTCAGGTAATAGACCGGGAAACGCCAGCCATTGGCGAAGCGTTTGGTGGCCGAGGTGCGGCGCACAAACCCCAGATAGGCCCGCATGAAGCGGCCATCGGCATGGGCCGCCTCGGATCCTGCATCCTTGGCCGTCATCAGATAGGCGGCCATCAAAGGCGTGATCAGGCGCGCCACCAACAGCGAAAACAGCACCGCAATCGCCACCGTCAGGCCGAATTGCCGGAAATACTGCCCCGGAATCCCGGCCATGAAGCTGACCGGCACGAACACCGCCACAATGGTCGAGGTGGTGGCAATCACCGCCAGCCCGATCTCATCGGCGGCCTCTATCGCGGCGCGGTAGGGGCTTTTGCCCATTCGGATATGTCGGGCGATGTTCTCGATTTCCACAATCGCATCATCGACCAAAATCCCCGTGGCCAGGGTTATCGCAAGGAAAGACACCAGATTCAACGAGAATCCCAAGAGGTCCATCACCCAGAACGTCGGCACTGCTGACAGCGGCAAGGCGACAGCGGTGATCAAGGTTGCGCGCCAGTTTTTCAGGAAGGCAAACACCACCAGAACTGCCAGAAGCGAGCCTTCCAGCAGCGTATCAATGGCGGAGGTATAGTTGCCATAGGTGTAAAACACCGTCTCATCCACCAGCGTGATCGCCACATCCGGGTTTTGCGCGCGCACCTCGGCCAAAGCCTCGGTGACGGTTTGATCAACCGACACCTCCGACGCCCCTTTGGCCCGGAACACCCCGATGGTCACCACCTGATTGCCGTTCAGCTTTGAAAACGAGCGCAATTCCTCATTGGTATCAATCACCTGACCCAGATCAGACAGCACCACCTGCCGCCCCGAGGGCAACGCGATACGGGTGGCGGCCAGTTTCGCCACCGTTGTGGCATCGCCCATGGTGCGGATCGCCTGCTCGCCCGCGCCGATTTCCGTGCGGCCTGCGCCGAAATTAGCGTTGGTGGCGCGCAACTGCTGGTTCACTAACGAGGCGGTGACGCCAAAGCTGTTGAGTTTGACCGGATCAAGCTCGATCCTGATCTCACGATCCGCGCCGCCATAGCGTTCCACCTTGCCGACACCAGGGCGGCCCTGCAATTTGCGCTTGATCACGTCATCGACAAACCACGAGATTTCCTCCAGCGTCTTGTTCGGCGCGGTCACCGCATAGGTCAGGATCGCCTGACCCTCGATGTCGATGCGGCTGATCACCGGGGCCTCGATCCCGGCGGGCAGATCGGAACGGATACGGTCCACGGCGTCTTTGCTGTCTTGCACGGCCTTGTCGGTGGGCACCTCCATGCGGAATTCGACCACCGTGGTCGATACCCCGTCGTTGACGGTTGAGGTCAGGTTTTTCACCCCCGTGACGCCCGCCAGAATATCCTCGACCTTTTTGGTCACCTGCGTTTCCATCTCGGCAGGCGCAGCCCCCGGTTGGGCCACGGTTACCGCCACCAAAGGCACGTCGATATTGGGAAAACGGGTGATCGGCAGGGCGTTGAAGGATTGCCAGCCCAGCACCATCAGGATGAAGAACGCAAGGATAGGGGCGACAGGATTGCGGATCGACCAGGCGGAGAAGTTCATCTGCGGGGCCCCCTAGTTGGTTTCGCTGATCATCGGCGCGATATGGTCGCCGTCATGCACAAAGGCCCCGGCTTTGGTCACGATGGTATCGCCGGGGGCGAGGCCCGACAGCACCTCAACCCAGCCCGCATCCCGGATGCCGGTGGTGATGATCTCGCGGCTGACAATGCCATCTGTGACCTTCATCACCACATTGCCCTC
>CBDUEF010000288.1:0-4121 GCA_965366095.1 uncultured Cypionkella sp.
GCTGAGGGCACAACCGACGGCAGCAGTGAGGCCGAGGGCGGCTATGGTGAAGCCAAGGCGCGGATTGCGGCCGGGGATTTTGCCGGGGCCGTCGCGATTCTTGGGCCAATGACCGTGGATCAGCCCGAAAATGCCGATGCTTTCAATCTATTGGGGTTTTCAAACCGCAAGATGGGCAATCTTGAAGCGGCGGCTGTCGCCTATAAGACTGCGTTGACGATCAACCCCTCACATCTGGGCGCGCTGGAATATCAAGGCGAGATGTTCGTTGAAATGGGCGAGCTTGCAATGGCACAGGCCAATCTGGCCAAGCTGCAATCGCTTTGCGGTGCGTGTGAGCAGGCGCAAGACCTGAAAAAGGCATTGGCAGGCTAAAGCCCAAGAACGGTTTCTTCAGGAATTGAGTCTAGCCTTTGCAGACGCCAGAACGGCTCTGCAAAGGAGAAAAGATGCAGCTTCACTCGTCGATTATCAAGACTTTCGCGCCAAATTGGCCCGATGAGCTTCCCCATTGCATTGGCTATGCCGAGATCGTTCATCGCGCCTATGCGGGTGAGGATTTGAGCGCGATCACGCGGGCGCTGGTTGCGCGGGTTTCGGGCCCCGTGGTTGATCTTGGCGCGGTGCTCGACCTCTCCTATCTGCTGCAACTGCAAGGCGGCGAGTTGGCTGCCGAAGGGCGTGTGATGCAGCTAGGCGCGCTCCGGTTGCAAAAAACCTTTCAGATCCGCCATGGCTCGGGTTTGGGCCCGCGCATTCTGGCCTTTGTAACGGCCGGGGATTTCATGGCGAACACGCCGATTGATTTCCTGTTGCACGGGTCGGATGCCGTGTTGATCCTGCATTTTGTCAGTGCGGAAACGGAGACCCTTGCGGAGTTGCCGCCGCATGATGTCGCCTTTATGGCCATTGGCGAGGCGCCGCAAAACGCCGGGGTGTTGCGGCGCATGGCGGTTTTGCTGGAGGGGTGGCCCGGGCGGATCTTCAACAATGCGCCGGCTATGATTGCCAATCTGGGCCGCGATCGCGTCAGCGCGCTGCTGGCGGATGAGCCGTCGATCCTTGCGCCGCGCACGGTGAGGGTTTCACGCGCAGCGCTGGTGGGTTTTGCGATGGGCGAGCCCTTGGCTGCGGTTGAGTTTCCGGTGATCCTGCGCCCGATTGGCAGCCATGCCGGAGCAGGGATGCGCTTGATCACCACTTGCACAGAGCTGGCCGATTGGCTGCGTGTCTGCGCCGAGGCTGAGGTCTATATGGTGCCCTTTGTCGATTATCGCGGCGCGGATGGATTTTACAGCAAGGCCCGCGTGGTTCAAATTGCGGGCAAGCCGTTTGCAAGCCATCTGGCGCGCTCACACCATTGGATGGTGCATTATCTGAACGCCGATATGACGACAAACCCGGATCGGCGGGCGGCAGAGGGGCTTTGGATGACAGGGGTCGATCAGGATTTTGCGCAGCGCCACGAAGCGGCCTTTGCGGCGCTGCACCGGATCTTTGGACTCGACTATTTCGCGATTGATTGCGCAGAAATGCCCGATGGGCGGCTTTTGGTGTTCGAAGTGGATGTGGCGATGATTGTGCATGATATGGATGATGCGGGCGTGTTTCCCTACAAAAAACCAGTGATGCACAAGCTGATGACGGGGTTTTTGGCCGCGATCGAGGCGGCGCAATAGGCCGCAAAGCCCCGCCAGAAGTGGCGGGGTTTCACAAGGCGGCGATCAGCCCTTTTTCAAGCAACGGCTGCCGAGAAGTTCGGCGATCTGAACGGCGTTCAGGGCGGCACCTTTGCGCAGGTTGTCTGACACGCACCACAGGCTGATGCCGTTATCAATCGTGCTGTCCTGACGGATGCGGCTGATATAGGTGGCATAGTCCCCGACGCATTCAATCGGGGTGATATAGCCGCCGTCCTCGCGCTTATCGATCACCATGATGCCAGGCGCCTCGCGCAGGATATCGCGGGCCTCGTGTTCATCGAGAAAGTCTTCAAACTCGATGTTGATCGATTCCGAATGGCCGACGAACACCGGAACGCGCACGCAAGTGGCGGTGATCTTGATATTCTTATCAAGGATTTTCTTGGTCTCGGCGACCATCTTCCACTCTTCCTTGGTCGAGCCGTCATCCAGGAAAACGTCGATATGCGGGATCACGTTGAAGGCGATCTGCTTGGTGAATTTGCGCGGCGGCTTGTGGTCGGTGGGATTGTAGATCGACTTGGTCTGATCCCAAAGCTCGTCAATGCCCTCTTTGCCCGCGCCCGACACCGATTGATAGGTCGAGACGACAACGCGCTTGATCTTCGCGCGGTCATGCAGAGGTTTCAGGGCGACAACCATCTGCGCGGTCGAGCAATTGGGGTTGGCGATGATCATCTTGTTTTTATAGCCAACAATGGCGTCGGCGTTCACTTCGGGCACGATCAACGGCACGGCGGGATCGTAACGGTAAAGCGAGGAATTGTCGATCACCACGCAGCCCGCCGCAGCGGCCTTGGGGGCGTAGATTTTGGTCGCCTCGGACCCAACGGCGAAAAGTGCCATGTCCCAGCCGGTAAAATCGAAAGTGTCGAGATCCTGGGTTTTCAGGGTCTTGTCGCCAAAGCTGATTTCGGTGCCAAGCGATTTGCGCGAGGCGAGGGCGACGATTTCGTCGACCGGAAACTCGCGCTCGGCGAGGATGTTCAGCATTTCACGGCCCACATTGCCCGTGGCACCAACGACTGCAACCTTATACCCCATGGGGTTCTCCTTCACGTCAAAGACCGCTGCCCCTTAGCGCAAAGGCGGGGGCGGGAAAAGCGGATTCAATCGGTGCGATCGCGCGAGAAGAGATAGATGGCAAGGCCAGCAAAGGTGACAAGGCCGTAAAACAGGAACAAGGCGCTATAGGGCGCGGTGTTCGGGATGCCTGGATTGGCGGCAAAGCTGGCGTGGATGCGGCCCGTGGCGATTTGCATCAGGCCCGCAAAACCGATGGCGAAGAGGTTAAGCAAGGTAACACCCCGGCCCAGCAAATGCGCAGGCAAAAACGCCCTGCCATGCGCCATGACCATCGGGAAAGATGCGCCGCACAGGCCCACCGCCATGATTGTCGCGACAGTAGCCGCGCCGCCGGTTTGGTGGAGAGCCCCCAGCGTGGTGATGGCGGCGGCCATGATGAAATTGCCGCCGAACACCACCCATTTGCGGCTGCCAAACAAGCGGTCAAGCGGGCCATAGGCAAAGTTTCCCGCCACCATGGCCAGCCCCATCAACAAGGTGATGTTGCCAATCCGCGTTGCATCCGCGCCGAAAACATCGGTGTAATATGGCCCTACCCACAACCCGCGCAGCCCTGCCGAGGGCGCATAACAGGCGGCCATCATCACCATAACGGGCCAGAGCGGCTTCATTTTCAGCAGATCAAGCAGCGAGCCTTTGACAGAATGCACGGCAGGCGGCGGATTGCGCACCAGTGCCAGCACCAGCAAGGCAACAGCCAGGGTGATGGCGGCCAGCCCCCACATGGTTGGGCGCCAGCCAAAGGCGGCAACAGAGTGCGACAGCGGCAGCGAGGCTGCGATATTGCCCATCGAGCCGATGCCGATCACCACGCCGGAGAGGGTACCAAAGGCGGCAGGTTTCATAGTGCGGGCAAAGATATAGAACACGGCCATCAGCACCGGCGCGCAGCCAATACCGATCAAAAGCATTCCCATTTTGATTGCCGTGCCGCCGCTGGCGGTGGCGAAAACCGCAGCCCCGACAGCGCCGATCAGCAGGGGAACTGCGGTGGTCAATCTTGGGCCGATGCGGTCCAGCGCCTCGCCCACCGGGAGTTGCGACAGCGAAAACGCCAAAAACCACAGGCCTGACGCGGTGGCGAGGTCTTCGGGGGTGACGCCCAGATCGTGGATGAGCGAGGGGGCCAGCACCGCGAGGAAGGCGCGGTAGAATTGGCTCATCACATAGGCCGCCGTCAGGCTGATCAATCCGGCGCGCATGGCTGCTCCTTGGGTTTTGTGCTGTGTAGCTGGTTGGCCCGCTTAGTCCAAGGGGGGAGCGCCGCCTGCCTTGGTTTTCGCCTCGATATAGGGTGCAAGCCGGTCGGCGATTTCGGCGCTGGCCGCGGGC
>CBDUEF010000289.1:0-4096 GCA_965366095.1 uncultured Cypionkella sp.
TGCCATAGGCGTGCTTGATCAGTTGCACCGCATCCAGCGCCACAAAAGACTGGTCCCCCGCCACAAGGGCGTCGCGCAGTTTGGTATAGCGCTCCATGTTTTCACCCCATTCCCGGCCGCCGTATACCTCGGAAAACCCGGTGGCCTTGGCGGGGCGAAACGGCTCGTAGCGCTTGCTTTCGATGCCGATCAGCGTTGTTGAGGTCTCAATCCCTACATCCAGCCAAGGGTGCCGCCCGCCCGTCCAAGGAAAGCGCATCTCGGCTTCCAAAGTCACCGATTCAATCTGCCCCGCAGGAACGCCTGGCAGATCAGGCAATACCAGCGGGCGGTTCAAAAACCAGCCGAAGCCATTGGCGACAAGGGCCGCCGAAGACTCGGGGCTGTCGAACTTGCCCGAACGCAACTCGTTTCCGGGCGAGCGTTTCAGACATTCCAAAATCCCCTCGACGGGCAGATCAGGCAAAAATTCCGGCATCACGCATCCCCCAAAATCAAAAGGCCGCCCCAGCGGAGCGGCCCCTTTTACCCCATTGGGGCAGATTACATCTCGTCCAGTGCTTCAACCAGCTTTTGCAGATCGTCTTTGCTGACTTCCTTATCGGTCACCTTGGCACCGGCCACGATGTGATCGACAACCTTGTCTTCAAAGATCGGCGCGCGCAATTGCTGCTGCATGTCCGGGTTCTTTTGCACGAACTCGAAATACTGCCGCTCCTGGCCCGGATATTGCCGTGCCTGCGCCAGAACGGCCTGAGTCATCTCGGCATCGGAAACCGAAACTTCGGCCTTGCGGCCCACTTCGGCCAGAACCAGCCCCAGACGCACGCGGCGCTCGGCCAGTTTCTTGTGCTCGTCCGTGGTTTCCACCGAGCCATGGTTGTGATCATGGACATCGGGGTTTTCTTCATGCCACAGCTGATGCGCGATTTGCGAGGCTTCGGCCTCAACCAATGCGGGCGGCAGATCGAATTTGATCTGGGCGTCCAACTGATCCAGCAAAGCGCGCTTCATCACCGCGCGTGCTGCACCTTTGTATTCTTCTTCCAGACGCGAAGCGATCTGGCCCTTCAGCGCGGCCAGATCCTCGGCCCCGAACTTTTTGGCCAATTCATCGTCAATCGCCGCTTCAACCGGCTTTTTCACTGCCTTGATGGTGCAGGCGAAAACCGCGTCCTTGCCCGCCAGATGGGCCGCACCATATTCAGCCGGGAAAGTTACCTTGACGGAAACCTCATCCTCAACCTTGGCGCCAACCAACTGCTCTTCAAAGCCCGGAATGAACGAATTCGAACCCAGAACCAGCGGGTAATCGTCGCCCGAGCCGCCCTCGAACAGCTCGCCATCAACCGAGCCTTTGAAATCAATCACCACCTGATCGCCCGATTTCGCTGCACGGCCCTTGCCGCGATCTGCGAAATTCTGCGCCGTGGTGGCCAGATTTTTCAGCGCCTCATCCACCGAGGCTTCATCAGCCTTCACCGACAAGCGGTCGAGGCTGATCTTGCCCGCGTCCAACTCGGGAATCGGTGGCAGGGCCTCATAGGCCATCTCAACGATAACGTCCTGACCCTCTTTCCAGGTCTCGCCGCCAACCATCTTCACGTCGGGCTGCATTGCCGGACGGTCGCCGGTTTTGTCGAAATGCTCTTTCATCGCGCCGTCAATGGCGTCCTGCATCGCATCGCCCATCAGGCGCTGACCGAATTGCTTTTTCAGGATCGCCAGCGGCACTTTGCCCTTGCGAAAGCCCTTGATTTCGACCTCGGGCTGCGCCTCGAGCAATTTTTCCTGAACTTTTGCTTCCAGCTCGGCCGCGGTCACCGTGATGGTGTAGGCGCGCTTGAGACCGTCTTTCAGGGTTTCCGTGACCTGCATCTATATCGTCCTTCTCAACCTCATGGTGCGGGTAGAGGGACTTGAACCCCCACGCCTTGCGGCGCCAGAACCTAAATCTGGTGCGTCTGCCAATTTCGCCATACCCGCATATGTCAACAAAGCGCAAATTCCTGCCCGAAGGCCGAAAGTGCGCCCTGAAATCCGCGCCCTTCTAACAAAGCCGCGCGAGGGAAGCGAGAGGAGAAAGCGCTCTGTTGCAGGGAGTATTTCGCAAAATGCCTCGCCATTAACGCATTATTGCCGTAAAGGTGGGAAAAAAAGATCGAGGCAGAGACAAGAGCGAGGATTTCCGATGTCGCAAGCGACAGACGGGCGGGTTTCGGCACAGGCGCCTGTAAACCACAATTTGGGCTATGGCATCGCCATGGGCACCCAAGTGATGACAGCAGACGGCGCTTTGCCGGTAGAATACCTCACTCCCGGGGATCGTATCCTGACGCGCGATGGGATGCGTCGCTTGATGTCGGTTGAGGTCACGGTGATCGAAAACGCAGCAATGATCCGAATCTCGGCCAGCACTTTGGGCGATGACAAACCCTGCGAAGATCTATTGGTCAGCCCCGACCAGCGGGTGTTTATCCGCGACTGGCGCGCCAAGGCGCTCTTGGGCAGCAAAACGGCGATGATCGCGGCAAAACGCCTGGCCGATGGCCAATATATCCATGGCGTCACCCTGCCAGCAGCCCGGCTTTATGCGCTGCGCTTTGCGCAGCCTTGCGTGATCTACGCAGGCAACCTTGAACTCGCCTGCGAAGTGGCGGCAATCACCGCCTAAACCCCAAACTGCCGAAACACCTTTGGCAGTTCCTCGGGCAAATCCTCGGCAATCAACCCCGGCCCAAAGGATCGCGCGCATTCCACATGCAGCCAAGCCGCAGTGCAGGCCGCCTCAAATGGTTGAAATCCCCGCGCCAACAGCCCGGTGATGAACCCCGCCAGCACATCGCCCGAGCCTGCGGTGGCCAGCCACGGGGCGCTGCGCTCATAGGCCGCCGAGTTGATCTCGCATCGCCCGTCCGGCCCCGCAATCACCGTATCCGCTCCCTTATACAGCACCACGCACCCTGCCCGCACGGCCGCCTCGCGGGTGGCATCCAGCTTGGAATAGGCCGGGCCGCTGGTTGGCGGCTCTGCCAGTTTCGCCGCAATATCGGGGAAAAGCCGCGCGAATTCCCCCGCATGGGGCGTAAGCACGCAAGCGCCATGCAGGGCCGCGACCAGATCCGGGCGCTGCGACAGAATGGTCAGCGCATCGGCATCCAGCACCGCGGATCGCCGTGCAGCCCTGCCAACAGCCCCCCACCCCTCTCCCCTCCCCACAAGGGGGAGGGGAAGCACTTCATCCTTTGGCGCCACCGCTTGGCCCAAATCCCTCCCCTCCCCCTTGTGGGGAGGGGCTGGGGGTGGGGCGCGGCCCAGAACCTGCGCCAACACATCCGCCTCTCTGCTCCCCGTCCCGAAACCGGGGCCGATGCAAAGAGCGTTGATCCGGGGATCGCTCAATATCTGCGCCAGAGCCCCGCCATCCGACACCGGGCGCAGCATCACCGCATCAAGCCGCCCCGCATTCTCGACCATAGCCTCGGGCGGGCAGCCCACTGTCACCACCCCCGCCCCAATCCGCAAAGCTCCACGGGCCGCAAGACGTGCCGCGCCGCCCTTTGCTCCGGCCAAAACCAATGCATGCCCATGGTTAAATTTATGCCCGCTGACCTTGCGCAATCCAGCCGCCATTGGGGCGGCCAGTTCTGCCATCGAAAGATCACCGCGCGACAACGCTGCCACCTCTTGCGCCAAGTCCAACGGCACCACCGCCAAAGCCCCACGCAACGCCGCCCCTTCGGCCAGATAATGCCCCGGCTTTGCGGTTTGAAACGTCACCGTCAGATCGGCGGGCCATTCCAGATAGTCACGAGCGCGTTTGCGCCCAGAATCCGCACAGATCCCGCTCAGAATATCCACCGCAACCAGCTTGCAGCCGCTGGTTTTGGCCATCTCCAACAGCCCCCAAACTCCACCAGAGATATCGCGCTGCAAGCCGATCCCGAACATCGCATCCACAACCAGCGCTGCCCCTTGGAAATCACCCCACTCAAGCCGCTCGCGCAGCGGTCCGGTCCATAACGACGCCATCACCTTGGCATCCTTGGCTGAGGGTGGGGCAATCGGATGCAGCAGAACCTCCCATCCCCACTCC
>CBDUEF010000290.1:0-4095 GCA_965366095.1 uncultured Cypionkella sp.
CCGGAAAACTGGGTAGAATTTTATACAACAAATGGGATGGTGGTAAGCGATCCGGCAATGAAGTGGATTTACAGCAATATTGGCGCAGAGCGATTTTCGGAGATTGACCTGCCCGACCCACATCAGGTGCGCGCCCATGCGGCAGTGTTTGGTCTTGGCTTTGGGCTTGCGGTGAGCCAAATGATCAAAGGCGATCGTGGGCGGCGCAGTTATGGGCTGTTCTTTCGGGGTGACCGCAACTTTGAAGCCTTCGAGGTGGAGGTGTTGCGCAAGACTGTTGAGCATCTGCATTCGGTGCCTAAGCTGGAGCACGGGCTGACGGCGGCCGAGACGGCGGCGTTGAAATTGCAGGCCGAAGGCTTGCGGCTGAAGCAGATTGCTGACCAGTTGTGCATTTCCGAAAGCGCAGTCAAGGCACGGCTGAACAACGTGAAACGCAAGCTGGGGGCGAAAACTCAGTCGCAGGCGGTCTCGATGGCGGCTTCGCGCCGGATTTTGTAATCAGCAATAGCGCTCGACCGTGCTGGCCTGCTGGTCATTGTAGCGATCTCCGTAAGCCCAGCCGATGGGTAGGATCGCCTCAATCGCAGCGCGATCACCGGGGGATAGTGTGATCTCGGTGGCCCGGGCCCAAGCCGCCAGATGGGCAGCGCTGCGGGTGCCGGGAATGGGCAAAAGGTGATCCCCCTGATGCAGGGTCCAAGCTATCGCGAGGGCAGGGGTGGAGTGGCCCAGATCGGCGGCAAGGGTGCGGAATTGCAGCAGTTTCTTGCGGTTGAGCGGCCAGTTTTGCGCATCGAAGCGGGGAATCGAGGCGCGGAAAGTGTCGAGCGTCTGGAGGTCAGGATCCAGCATCGGATCACCCAAAACTCCGCGCGCAAGCGGTGAAAACGGCACGAAGGCCACGCCCAGTTCGGCGCAGGTCTGTATCATTCCCAACTCGGGCTGGCGGGTCCAGAGCGAGTATTCATTTTGCACCGCGCGGCAGGGGCGCACCGCATGGGCGCGGCGCAGGCTGCCGGGGGAAATTTCCGACATGCCATAGCCGCCAATCAGGCCCTCGTCGATCAGGCGGCCCATGGTGCCTGCGACGTCCTCAATCGGGATGCTCTGATCATGGCGGTGAATGTAAAATAAATCCACATGATCGCGGCGCAAGCGGCGCAGAGATTCCTCAAGTTCGGTCCGCAAGTAGATGGCAGAATTGTCGATCCGGCGGGTGTCGCCCGGAACGATCCCGGCCTTGGTGGCAAGCGTGATGGTCGGTTTGCGCAAGGTTAGCCATTCGCCCAGCACCGATTCCGCCACACCCGCGCCGTAGATATTGGCGGTGTCGTAAAAGCTGATGCCGTGATCGAGGGCGGCATCAAGGCAGGTCAGACTCTCGGCTTTGGTCGTGGGCCCGAAGATGCCGCCAAAGGACAGACATCCCAAACCGATGGCCGAAACCACTGGGCCATCGGTGCCAAGTTGCCGCTGTTTCATTGCCTGCTCCATCAAGACGGGAGGGCAATAGACGCCTGCGAATCGCTTTGGTCAAGCACGGATATAGTGCAGGCCTTGGAACTTGGCGCGCAGGGCAGCGGTGCGGGGGGCGATGGTTTCCGGGGCGTTCGAGCGTAGGGCCTCGGCGATCAGTGCGGCAAGCGCCGGGGCATCGGCGGGGGTGACGCCGCGACGCACCAGTTCGGGGGTTCCAATACGCAAGCCGTTCATATCGTTGGAGACTTCTGCAATCGGCAGGCCGATGCCGCAGGCGAGGAACCCTGCCTTGCGCAAAGTCTTGGAAGCCGCTTGTCCGCCGCCGAAACCGGATGCTTCAATCGCGAATTGGTGGCTTTGGGTGGCGCCGCGGTCAGCCGCATAAACTGGCAGGTCAAGTGCTGCGAGTTCGCGGGCCAAAGCCTGCGCCAGATCAATCATCGCGCGGGCATAGGCGGCACCAAAGTCGCGCCAATCCAAGAGCGACAAGGCAAGCGCCGCCGATTTCGCGGCGTCGAAATTCGCGGTCATGCCGGGGAAGGCGATGTGATCCAGCGCTTCGGCAATCGCGGCGTCATTGGTGACGATCAGGCCCCCGGCAGGGCCGCCAAGGGATTTATAGGTGCTCATCGTCATCAGATGCGCGCCCATATCCAGCGGATTGGCCCAAGCGCCGCCCGCAATGATGCCGCACTGGTGCGCTGCGTCAAACAGCACCTTGGCACCGACCTCATCGGCGATTTTGCGGACCTTATCAACCGGATGCGGGAAGAGGTTGAGGCTGCCACCGACAGTGATCAACCGAGGTTTGACCTGATGCGCGAGGGTGCGAAGGCCTTCAAGATCAATGGTATAGCCGTCCTCATTCACTGGGGCGGGATGCGTGATCAGTCCGTAAAGGCCCGCACATCCTGCGGCGTGATGGGTGACATGGCCGCCGATGCTGCCGGGGGGGGCGATAATCGCATCACCCGGTTTGGTCAGCGCCATAAAGCCGTAAAGGTTCGCCAAAGCGCCCGACCCCACCCGGATTTCGGCATATTTCGCGCGGAAAATCTCGGCGGCGAGTTCGGCGCCGATAACTTCGATTTCCTCGATTGCCTCAAGCCCCATCTCATATTTATCGCCGGGATAGCCAAGGCTGGGCCGGCTGCCAAGGCCGCGCGACAGGGCGGCTTCGGCGACCGGGTTCATCACATTTGTCGCCGGGTTCAGGTTGAAACAATCACGGTCGTGGATTTGGCTGTTCGCCTCGATCAGCGTCTCAATTCGGTTGGCGACCACCGAGGATGGTGCCGTGGCATCTCGGGCAAGCCGCTGGATATAGCTTTCACAATCGGCAGGAACCCAAGGGCGGGGAGCGAGATGTGTCATCATGGCGTTCCTTAATGCGGTTGGTGTCAGGCGAAGGCGGCTTCGAGCGCCACTTCGACCATTGCGCCGAAGCTGCGCTCGCGTTGATCCGAGGGCAGCGAGTCGTGGGTAAGGATGTGATCAGAAATCGTCAGCGCCGCCAGCGCCCGGCGTTTGTGGCGCGCCGCAAGGACGTAGAGTTCCGCCGTTTCCATTTCCACGCAAAGGATGCCGTGGCGCTGCAATTGCTCGGACAGATCGGGGCGTTCGTCGTAAAAGGTATCAGATGAGAAAATCCCGCCGACATGCACCGGGACGCCGATTTTCAAGGCAGCTTTATGGGCGGCACAGAGCAAGCCGAAATCGGCGCAGGGCGCGAAATTCATCTCGCGCAGGATGGTGCTGGAAGGGGTGCCTATGGTGGTAGCGGTTTGGGCCAAAACCACGTCCCGCATGCCGACATCGTGTTGCAATGCCCCGGCCGAGCCAATGCGGATCAGCGTTTGCGCGCCGTATTCGGTGATCAACTCATTCGCATAGATCGACAGCGACGGCATCCCCATGCCGGTGCCGTGGATGGTAACCCGGTGGCCGCGCCAAGTGCCTGTATAGCCCAGCATTCCGCGCACCTCATTCACCAGCACCGGGTTTTCGAGGTATTTCTCGGCGGCCCAGCGGGCGCGGTAAGGGTCGCCCGGCAAGAGCACAGTTTCGGCGATCTGGCCGGGTTTGGCCCCGATATGAGTTGACATGAAGATCCTCCAATTTGCGGTAGGCTAGTGTAGTCGCGCCGCACAAGGAAGGGTGCGCTGCTGTCAGGCCGCCAAAGGTGCGCCGACCAGACCCACGATATCGAGCATGATGCGGTTCAGTTCGAAATCCTTGGGAGTGTAGACAGCGGCGACGCCCATCGCGCGCAGCGATTGGGCGTCAGCCTCGGGGATGATGCCACCCACAACCAGTGGGATGGTCAGGTTTTCGGCGCGCATCAAGGCCAGCACTTCGGTGATCAAGGGCACATGGCTGCCCGACAGGATCGAGAGGCCGATGACATGGGCGTTTTGGTCGATGGCGGCGTTGACGATTTCGACAGGGGTCAGGCGGATGCCCTCGTAATGAATATCCATGCCGCAATCGCGGGCGCGGGCGGCGATCTGTTCGGCACCATTGGAATGGCCATCAAGCCCAGGTTTTCCCACCAGAAACTTGAGCGGGCGGCCCAACTTGGCCGAAACCAGCGCCACAGCTTCGCGAATCGGC
>CBDUEF010000291.1:0-4083 GCA_965366095.1 uncultured Cypionkella sp.
AGCTTCGATACTCCCATTTTGATCCGCAAATTCCATTTTTCACAAGCGTAGCTCCGAACTGTCAGGGCTGAATTTAGAGCACGATTTCAGGAGTGGTTTTCAATCAAAGGTTGCTTCTGACACTCCGTGATTGCATGATTTCACGCAACGCTGGAAATCATTTGAGGGGAGGCTTGCATGTCCGTTGACCTGTTTGGAAGTGTAGTCAATGATCTCTACGCTAGCCTTCTGCATGTCGATCCGCTGGTCAGCGCGCTAGACGCGATCTGCCGTGCTGTAGGCGGTGAGCATGCTTTGATGCTCCGCCATGGACCTGACTGTGCTCCTGAATGTGCAACATCGCATCAGATCGTGGAGACAGATCGACAGGCCTTGAGTGAATTAGGTCTCTCGAGCGATTTTAAACGCACTCTCTCCAACGTGCGGACCGGATCGGTCATTCGGATGACGTCGATGCTAGCACGCGATGAGATCTTGCGGAACGAAGTATACCTTCGAACGCTTCGTCCGATCAATGGCGGGCTGGCCGCCATCAGCGTCCAAGGTGACGGAGAGGGGATCATCGAGATGATGATCTGCCGGTCAGCTTCCCATGACGAGGATTTCAGTGACGATAGTCTCGCGCTGCTGCGCTCCTGCCTGCCGCATTTCGTATCGGTCTGCAGCGTGGCCCGACGACTCCACCGGGCCAACGCCGAACGAACGCGCGCCTGCGATGCGCTTGATCTGGTCGACGACGGCGTGATCGTCCTTGGCAAGACCGGCGCACTCCTCCAACTGAACTCCGCTGCTGACCTTCTGCTGACCAAGGGGCACTATATTCGCCGGGCGACCGGAGGCATCGCTGCGGTCAATCCGGATGACGACCTCCGATTGCAGATGGCGATCCGGGCAGTTAGGGTATTGCACGGCCGAACCGATGCTGGCACTGCAGTGCGAGAACCCACACAAGTCGTACTAGGCCGGGCTTTGCTAGACTGGCCCCTCATCGCAACGGTGCTTCCGGCGCAGTCGGGATTTCTGGCGGATATTTCATCCACGTTAATGATCCTTCATCAGTCTGACCCTGGTGCGGCAAGGTTATTGTCGACCAAGACGCTGCGCCTCGAGTTTGGGCTTACACGCCAAGAAGCGGCGCTCGCGCAACGACTTGCGCACGGCAACACTTTGCAACTTGCGGCAGATCGGCTCGCTCTTTCTACCGAGACCGCACGCCAGTACCTCAAGATTGTCTTCAACAAGGTTGGTGTTCACAGCCAAGCCGATCTGCTCCGCATAATTCGCCGGTAGTTGAATGCCCTAAGCTCAGGCAGGCGGTGACAAGCGGGCGGTGACAAGCGAGGGTCGGTTTTTTCGATCACATTGTCGCAGTCACCGTGCCGAAATAATTGTCGATGAAAACCCGTTGCGGGACATTCAGCATCATCCGCCCGCCCCATGTCCAGATCGTCAATGCCAGTGAATTGTCACTGACCTGCGGCGTCACTTCGCTGAGCAGGACAACCCAATGATTGGGAAAGTTGTTCATCAACGAAACTTTATGGTCAGCGGGGCCGCGATCAGAACCCGCCACCGTGCTTTCCTTGATCATGTTCGCATGGATCAGCATCGCCACATCCCGCCCCTCGGCCAGCACGATGCTTGTCGCATTCGGTATTCCCGGATTGGTCGCCCACCGGCCATTGTCAGTCACATTGGACCAGATGCCCGTCTGGCGCATCCAATCTGCCAGTTCCTCGGGCCGGGTCATCCCGGCCAGCTCCTGATCAGGGTCGCCCGTCCATTCCGGCTGCCAGAAGGCTTCGGTTGCATTCCGGATTGCGCTGAGCATCATCCATTCCGCCTGGGTTCCGGCATTTCCGCGCGTCGAGACCGCGGCAAAGTCCACGCCGCATAATTCATCGCTTGCCGTCACCGTAAAGTTGCCGATCGATCCGGTTCCGGTCTCGAACAATTCTGTCGCGTATCTCGCCACAGCAACCGGATCTCGTCCCATCGCAAGCAAAAGCAGTGCCGCTGGCCCACACAGATTAAGCCCCGCCTGCTGCAAGCTGCGATAGCCGGTTCCTTCATCGGTGGCATTGGCCGGCGCAAAGAGCGCCATCAGCCGATCCGCGACCGTCGCCCGGTCCAGCGACATCCATGCGCCAGCCCCATCAGACGCCGAAAACTCCGCGATCACCGCCTGCGCATCGTCAAAGCTGCTGACCATTCTGGTGTCGGCGATCCGCTCATCCTGAAGAAAGATGCCCAGTTCGTCACCGTCCGTGAACCAACCCGAGTCATTCGGACCGGGGTTTGTTTCCTCATTGCCCATGGCAGTCTCTCCTTTCAAGATGTTTCGGATCAAACCCAGATCAGTTCCGGGGCCGGATCGGGGGATTTCGGTAGCCGCTTGCAGATGAAAGCAAGGATCGATAGCTCTTTGCGTGGCGGCGGCTCTGGAGGCGGTTCCGGCGGCAGGATTTTGGGCGGGAAAAGCCGTCTGGGAGGTCTTGAAACCACGGTCCTAAGGTCACTCACCTCGGTCATGCTCCGCACCAAGGCATGCGCAGACAGTGCATCGATCCGCTGCGGCGCGATCCTCACATTGAAGCTGGCGCGATCCAGCCTCTGGAACGCCTTTTGCTGGGGCACCATCGCACTCAGGTTCAAAGCCGGTTCTGCAATGATCCGGGCTTCATCCGGAAGCACGATCCGTGACCTGACAGACGGAATGATCCGAAGGTCCCGGCGCAGGGTCAGCCGACGGGCATCCAAGGTGAAATGCAGGTTTTGAATCGGTGCCACTGGGTCAGGCCCCATTGAAACGACCGTCACATTGCGGACAAATATGCAGGCTGTCGGATAGGCCGGGCAGACCCCATTGGGAGGGTCGGCCGCGTCGCATAACATCAGGTCAGGATCTGCGCTGCGCCAGATCCGCGAGGTATAGACCTCAGGTCGAAACCAGGCACGGATCAGGGCTACCGACCGATATTGAAAGGAGACATGATCAATTCCATCCCCGAGGTCGTCGTCCAACACCAATTTAAGCGCTGCGGGCGCTTCGGCAACCAAAGTTCGCATCTCGGCCGCAGATAAGGTGAAATCCAACCAGTCATCATGTTCGACGAAGTTGCCCGGTGAAAATCCGGTCGGCGCATACTGGCCGCCGAACGCATCGGTGATCATATCAATATCGGGATTGAATGCGGCACGCCATTCTGCCCAACGACGTTGCGGGTCATTGAAACCGGCGGCAGTTTCCGCCTGTAGTGCAGCCTCGACGGCAGATCGTTGCCCGATATTGTCCCAATCCTGGCTGGCGGCATCAATTGCCATTCGCAGGGCGGGTTCCTCGACACTTGTCCAGTTTTGCCGAACATCAGGATCCTCGCTCATCTCGCCGGTCAGCTTGTGGGCAGCGTAATCCTCCCGCGCAACGATCCAGGCATCCCGGCACTGGCGATAAAGGGTCATCGCCGCCCCCTCGACGCGCGTTCCGTCCGGAGCGATGTCGTAAAGCAGTGCCGTGGCCGATGCGTCAACCGCTGCGGCAGCGTCCGATTGCCCCGCTGTGCCGCGGTAGAGAACATCGTGGTAGATATCCCAAAGCATCCGCTCGGAGGCACTGGCCACCATGTCACGCGGCAAAAAGTTCACAGCGCGGGCAAAATCGGCGGCCACCGCGTAGTCAGCGGCGGTCGCCGGGGCCATCACCTTGGCCAGTTCCGCTTCGGTATAGGTAAGCGGCGCAAGCAAAGGAAAGCTGAGCATGGTCGATGGATCAGGTGCGAAAACCCGCTTGGCCTTTTCTATCAACGCAAGTTGCACGAAGGCGTCCATCTCCGGCTCCTCTCATGCGACCTCAGATCCAACCATTCGCGGGGATTTCGGTCGATGGATCGGGGCTCTTGGGCATCAAGTGGCATTTGAATCCGATCAACTGCATGCCATCGATGTTCATCGTGTTGTTTTCGAACTTGAACCCATAGTCCCGCTGGGTTTCACCTGAACCCGACCTGTGCGATCCACTGCCGCCTGCAAAAAACGGACCGAACGAGAAAAAGCCGCCTGCGCTGGTTGATTGTGATCTTGCCG
>CBDUEF010000292.1:0-4042 GCA_965366095.1 uncultured Cypionkella sp.
GTCAGAGACATGGTTTGCTGCCCGCAATCAATTCGCTATCATGATCGAGGAGCGCTTCAATGCCTGACCATATCTGAAACCCGCATGGGCCAGGGTCGTGTCGCGAAGGTGGTGGAAATTTGAAGGTGGCGTAATCTCCGGGTGAACTTGAACCCACCCAACCGGCGGCAGCAACCGCCAGGGAGATTACACCATGAAGAACAATATCGACACGTCTACGCTTTCGCTACTGGCCAATGAAGTAGTCCGGTCTGAACAAGTTTTAGGTCATTGATTTCAAGCGCTTTTGGGGCAAGCCTAGCAGGGGTTTCAATATTGTATAGATATTATTTCGGCGCGACAGGCGCAGAAGGATGAGGTGGTCGCCAAAAGGGGCTCACCGCATTGCCGTCACAAGGGCCGCCGTCCTCGACGATCGCCTGAGGGTCACAAACAGCAGACGCGCGGGATGATCCCCATGTTTTGTCCAGTACCAAGCTGCTTATATCCATCAATTCAGTTGGTCGCGCGCATGAAACGCGCGCTCGGTTTCGTCGTCACGTGGGCCACGTGACAGATCGCGAGCGAGATCAAAGAACCCCTTGCCAGGCAGGCCGTCGCTGGCGCGGCTGATGGCGCGGGCTGCGATGAATGGGCGACCCGCACGCGCGTCGTCATGCATCGTGTCTTCGAGCGCCTGGGTTACCTTGCGCACCGAACCGGGCTGCCAAAGCCCGAAGCTCCGCGCCAGCGCGCCATAGCTGATTGAGGGATTGGACGGTGGCAATGTTTCAAGATGTTTGCGAAGCCGTTCAGCCAGCGGGGTGACGACACCTGGTCGGCCCTGTTCTTTGGCGACGGGGGAGCGGATACCCCGGGCCACGCCGGGGGTGCCAGCGTAGAACGGTTTGGCCCCAGCATCGTGATCGGTCACATCGACGATGTCCCGCAAATTGGGCAAGGCCGCGCGCAGCTTGCGCTCGACCCCACCGCGAAGCGTCAGCTGTGACGCCGCACATCCCTGGCAACCGCCAGACATGCGCAGATAGACGGTTGCGTCGGTTACCCGCTCGACATCGATATGGCCGCCATGTCCGGCAATGGACGGGTTGATCTGGCGGTCTAGCAGACTCCGCACCGCCTCCAACATTCGGGCATCTGAATCGCCTTCTGCGGAAATGATCGCATCACCCAAAGGTGCCTCGGTTTGGCGCAAAACGGCCCGGATCGCGGCGGCGATGGGTGCATTGATGTCGGCCCAGCGGGTCGAAGCGTCCTTGCGGACATGAATCGAGGGGCCGTCCACCTCGATCCAACGCACTCCGGCCACAGCGAACAGAGCGGCCGACAGGGGCGCGGTGCTGCCTGGCCCGGCGAAGCGCATGATCCCGGCACCTGTCTGAACTGGCGCATCAAGCAGAAAGCGCAGTGTTTCGGGGTCGCGTGGCGAGGCCTGCACCCGAATCCGTATCTGAGGCGCTGTTTCAGACATCCTCAAACTCGGCCCCCTGCATTTCGCGCAGCGCGCTGAAACAGTAGATGCCGCTGCTGTGGCCGTCGCTAAATGCGATGCCGAGCGCGTAGTTGCCGATGCTCCAGAGGCGGGTTGCGGTGACCGCAAGCGGGATGGTTTCGGGATCAAGCAACCGGTCACCGGTCATCTCGTTTCGGCAGGCGGCGCAGCGGCAGGCGATGCGCAGGTCGCGTATGGCGATTGTCCGGCTGTCGCCATCCGGCCAGTTGATCGACAGACCCGCCCTATCGTGATCAAGCGCGCAGGGGATATCATGCGCTCTGCCCGAGGCTGGAACGGGCATAGGCTTGCCACCATCGGTCGCCACGTTCCAGTCAAAGGGCAAGGCAACACCGTCGGATCCCGCATGGCCGTCCACTAGCGCAGCGGCGATACGGGCATAGGCTTGCGCCGCCGGACTGTCGGGCCGGCTCAGGACCAGCGGCAGGCCGTCATCGCCGGAATCGACAATGACCGGATCGAGTGGAACTTTGCCAAGGAATGGCACGCCCAACTCGGCCGCAATAGCTTCGCCGCCGCCCTGATGGAAGATGTGGGTGACATCGCCACAGGACGGACAGGTAAAACCGCTCATGTTCTCGATCACGCCAATGATCGGCACCTTGACCTGTTCCATCATCCGTAGCCCACGCCGCGCAATCTTCAGGCTGACATCCTGCGGCGTGCTGACGACCACAGCACCAGTCAGAGGGAAGGACTGGGCCAGCGTCAATTGAATGTCGCCGGTCCCCGGTGGCAGATCCAGCAGCAGGACATCAAGCTCTCCCCATGCCACCTGCGACACGAACATGCGCAGATACTTGGTGACCATCGGGCCGCGCAGGATTGCCGGGCGGTCATCGTCGGTCATCATCGCCATCGATATCACCTTGACGCCGTGGGCCTCGGACGGGATCACCCTTTGATCGGGGCCCATTGCCGGCGGCGCGTTGCCCGGAATCCCAAGCATGCCAGGGATCGAGGGGCCGTAGATATCGGCATCTACAATGCCGACGCGCAGCCCGGCCTGGGCCATGGCAACGGCGAGATTGACGGTGACGGTGGATTTTCCCACGCCGCCCTTGCCGCCGCTGATCGCGATCATACGGCGCGGACTGGCAGACTCGTTTGGTGGCTTCGCCTCGGTGGTCTTGATAATTGTCTTTCTTTCAGGGCCGAACTGACTACGCCGAATTGCTGCGGCTGGAGGACCAAATCGGCGAGTGTGTGACGGTCCATGACTGCCATAAAGGCAGTCAGTGCCTCGGTGACGATCGCCGGAAAACGGCAGAATGGTGTGATCGCGCAGGCATTTGTGGGCTCAAGGCACTCGACCATCTCGAAATCCGGTTCGGTCAGGCGGAATACGTCGCCCAGACGGATCTGCGCAGGCGACAGGCCCAGCGTGAACCCACCACTGCGGCCACGTTGCGAGCGCAGGATACCGGCCCGGGCCAGCACACCGATGATCTTCATCAGGTGCCCGCGCGAAATATCATAAGCTTCCTGGGTTTCGTCGATCGTCACCAGCCTCTCAGGATGTGCTGCAGTATAAAGAAGCACCCGTAGCGCGTAGTCCGACATCATCGTCAGCCTCATATCCGTCCTCCGATCTGTGTCTCGATGTCTTCGCCGGGCCGTCGCGTTGCGGCTATCCGAAACCCGCTATGCGGGGTTGCGCTTGATCGCCATGCAACGCGCTAGAGAAACATATTCTTACATCCAGTCGACCATCGGTGCCTCTTGGCTGCTTCACCTCCATACGGTATTAAAAAAATATTAACAATATTTCTTTTAGAGCGTAGCGACGAGGGGTGTAGAAGAAAAGGAGATAACAATGTCCGACAGCGCCTCCGCAACCACCACGAGCCCGGCCATCGTCGACCTGCGCCCCATGATCCCGCCCGAACGGCATGCGACGGTCTTCGCGGCGCTTGAAGCGCTCGACCCCGGCGCGACCTTTATTTTGATTAACGACCACGCGCCGATCCCGCTCCTTCAGCGGATCGAACAGAACTGGCCTGATCAGTTTGTGGCTGAATTCCTCGTGGACGGACCCGAGGTCTGGCAAGTCGCAATCACCCGCAACAGCATCTGACCAAAAGGGAAACACGACAATGCGCCTGGAACCGACAGCGGAAGGATTTCAGATTGGCGCGGCCGACCTTGGCGCGTTGCTTGGTCTGGCACCACAAGACATGCAGCGCCTGATGCGCGACGGCCAGATCACCAGTTTGAGTGAGAAAGGGCAGGATCAGGATGAAGGGCGTTACCGGGTCACTTTTCGCAACCGCTAGACTCGTGTGCGCTTGACGGTGGATGCGCAGGGCGAGGTTCTGCTGCGCACCCGGTCGAGTGTTGCGCCCCATCCGGGCGGCTCGGCTGGAGCGAATGTCAAAACCGAAGACGTCGCGACGGAGGAGAAAAAGGCCAATACCGCACCAAGTGTTCCAGTCCCTAGGACAGCATCGGATTGAGTGTGGCCTGCCACAGTCTACGCGATTCAATGTTGACCGAGGTTAGCGTCAGCAGACAGCATTCCAGTTATGA
>CBDUEF010000293.1:0-4031 GCA_965366095.1 uncultured Cypionkella sp.
GTTCTGCATTCCAGCTATAAAATGCAAGAAGGCCTCTGTCTCGCCGCCCTTCTTATCCGAAAAGATGTTCTTTCCGGTTTTGCTGTCGATCACCGAGGTGTGGATATGCATGGCCGAGCCGGGCTCGCCTGCGATAGGTTTGGCCATGAAGGTGGCAAAGCAATCGTGACGCAGTGCCGCCTCGCGGATCAGGCGCTTGAAGAAAAACACATCATCGGCCAAGCGGATCGGATCGCCATGGGCGAGGTTCAACTCGATCTGGCCTGCGCCGCCTTCTTGGAGGATGCCGTCGATCTCAAGCCCTTGAGCTTCGGCGAAATCATAGATGTCGTCGATCACCTTGCCGTATTCATCGACCGCCGAGAGGCTATAAGCCTGCTTGCCAGCCGCGCGGCGGCCCGAGCGGCCCATTGGCGGAATGACGGGCTGGTTGGGATCAATGTTCCGCGCTGTTAGAAAAAATTCCATTTCGGGGGCCACTACGGCCGTCCAGCCTTGATCGGCGTAAAGCTGGATCACCCGACGCAACACGTTGCGGGGCGAATAGGGGATCAGATTGCCTTGCTGGTCCTTGGCGTCATGGATCACTTGAAGGGTGACATCTGCGGTCCAAGGCGCTGCAGTGGCGGTGGGGAAATCTTGTTCCAGAATCATGTCTGGCTCGGTGAAGGCGTCGAAAGGGTGATCAGCCCATTCTCCGGTGATGGTTTGCAGGAAGATAGAGTTCGGCAGGAAGTAGTTGGTTTGATGCGCGAATTTTGCAGCCGGCATTGCCTTGCCGCGCGCGACGCCTGCAATGTCGCCGATCACACATTCCACCTCATCGACACGGCGGCCGGCGATGTAATCCTTGGCGGCTTCGGGCAGTTGGTCGATCCAGTTGGACATGATTTCACACTGTTGGTTTGGGTTTCAGCGTTTGGCTTTGAAGAAGGCGGCGATTTTGGCGGCCATGGGTTGGCTGTCGAGAGGGTCATTCAGATGCGCGCGGGTGCGGTCAAGAGTCTCTTCTGGCACAACGCCTTTGCCGCGTGTCTCGACCAGACCTTTGATGAAGGGCGAGTTGTATTCGGGATGGGCCTGCAATGTCAGGATGCGGTCATCATAAAGCAGGGCGGCGTTGGCACAAAAATCGTTGCTCGCGATGACTTTAGCACTGGCGGGACGCGTAACCACCTGATCTTGATGCCATGCGTTCAGGACGACGGTTTCACCGTCGAAATCATATTTGGTTGCCCCGGTTGCCCAGCCGCCTGCGAATTTTTCAACCTTGCCACCCATTGCTTGGGCAATGATTTGGTGGCCAAAGCAAACACCAACCGTCGGCACATGCGCGGCATAGGCGTCGCGGATGAATTTCTCCAGGGGCGGGATCCAAGGGTGATCCTCATAGGCGCCATGACGTGAGCCTGTGATCAGCCAGCCGTCGCATTCTTTCACCGAGTCCGGAAACGCACCGTTGACCACGGCATAGGTGCGAAAGGTAAACCCGTTGCCCGCCAGCAGCTCGGCAAACATATCTGGATATTCACCGAAGGTTTTGGCCAAGGGTTCCGGCGCGAAGCCGGTTTGAAGGATGCCGATCAGCATGGGACGCTCGCGATTGGGTTACGTAAGGGTGATGCCACGCCCCCCCCGATAGTCAAGGGGGCGCGGCTGTTGGCTTAGACGGTATCGAGATACAGCTCGACCAATTCCGTTTCGGTCAGCTCGCCAGTATAATGAAGTTCCTGCCGTTTGGTCGACACAAGGTTCTTGATCAGCTCGGGATGGAAAAAGCGCGACAGAATTGTGCTGCCCTCCATTGCGTCAATGGCATGCTCCCAACTGTCTGGAATCTGGGGTAAACCTTCAACCGCATAGGCGTTTCCGATGATCGGGGACGCGGGTTCCATCTGGTTTTCAATGCCATCAAGTGCCGCCCCAAGGATGGCGGCAAGCATGAGGTAAGGATTCACGTCGCCCCCGGCCACGCGATGTTCGATCCGGCGCGCGGCGGGGTTGCCGGCGGGGATGCGAATGGCGGCAGTGCGATTCTCATAACCCCAAGCGATGGCGGTGGGGGCATGTTTGCCCGGAACCAGCCGCTCATAGCTGTTTTGATGCGGGGCAAAGATCAGCGTGGAATCGTGCATGGCATTAAGGCAGCCAGCCACGGCCTGACGCAGCAAAGCGGTGCCCTTGGGACCCCCTGAGTCAAATACATTCTCGCCCTTGTCGTCGATCAGGCTGAAATGCGTGTGCAGGCCCGATCCCGAATATTCAGGATAGGGTTTCGCCATGAAGCTGGCGGCAAAGCCATGCCTGCGGGCCAGACCCTTGACCAACATCTTGAAGAAATGCGCATCGTCGGCGGCACGCAAGGCGTCGTCGCAGTGCATCAGGTTCACCTCGAACTGGCCAAGCCCGGTTTCCGAGGTCGAGGTGTCAGCGGGGATGTCCATAGCTTCACAGGCGTCGTAGAGGTCGGTGAAAAAGGTGTCGAACGCGTCGAGTGCGCGGATGGACAAGGTTTCGGCGGCCTTGCGGCGCTTGCCTGAGCGGGGGCTGGCGGGAACCTGCATGGTCTTGCCCGAATCGTCGATCAGAAAGAACTCAAGCTCCATTGCGCAAACGGGCGTAAGGCCGCGGGCCTTAAAGCGATCAACCACTGCACGCAGGGCATGGCGGGGATCGCCTTCATAGGGGGTGCCGTTTTCGCGGAACATCCAGATTGGCAAAAGAGCTGTCGGGGCCTCTAGCCATGGCATTGGCATAAAGCCGCGCTCTGTGGGTTTCAGGATGCCATCTTGGTCGCCCTGTTCAAAGACCAGCGGGCTGTCATCAATGTCCTCGCCCCAGATGTCCAAATTCAGAACCGAGAACGGAAAGCGTGTCCCGTTCTTGACCACATTTTCGGCAAACCGCGCAGGCACGCGTTTACCACGGGCTTGCCCGTTCAAATCCGCCGCAGCAACACGAATGGTGCGCACGTCGGGATGCTTTCTCAGCCAATCTTTCATCATGTCTTTTCAGGAAGGCAAGCCAACCAACCACACTTGCCCAAAATGGGCCAGCAGTCAGGTTTGGATCATGCCCTTGATCCTATCCTTTGTTTTGATCCCCGGCGGCGGCCGTTGTGGCAGATCCGCAATTTGATCAAAAGTAGGATACTATCGGATCACCTGAGGACGCAAGCGAATTTTACTGGCGATGTTTTGCGGCAGATATCGGTTGAGATGTGCGTTGATGCGACCGAAGATCCAGATCAGGCCAAGCGTCAACAAAACAAAGTAAAAAGCGACGATTGGATAGGGGACGAATGGGTTGAAGGTTTTGTCCGCAAAATAGTCTGCGTAATAAAGAGCATCACCCATCTGGCCAAAGGCAGGAAAGCCCGAGAAGAACACCAAGGTGGTGGATTGAAACAGAAAAATCGCCTCATTGGTATAGCTCGGCCAAGCCAGGCGCATCATGGTAGGCCACTGGATACGGCGAAATTTTTGCCAGCCGGTGATGCCATAGGCCTCGGCTGCTTCAAGATCTCCTTTTGGGATAGAACGCAACGCACCGTAGAAAATCTCGGCGGAGTAGGCGGCGGTATTTAGAAACAACACAATCAAGGCTCCGGCCCAGGCGCGGGTAAGCCATGAGGTTTCCAACGTCAGACCAAGCAGGTTGATTCCCGATCGTGGCAGGAGAACCAGCATTTCATAGGCTAGGAAAAACTGAATAAACAAGGGTGAACCCCGGAACACAAAGACAAACCATTCTGCCGGTTTGCGCAGCCAAGGGTTATGAGCGATGCGCGCAAGTGCCAAAGCATTGGCCAGCACAAAGCCAAATGTCAGCGCCAAGACGCCAAAATATATATTCCAGATCAGGCCCGAGCCGATCAGTGTGAACTGTTGGCAGAGCGTGAAATCGGTGCGAGGCAAGAGTTTCGCCCCGATACCAACCGAGCGCAGGGCGTAATCTGTGAAGGTTTCCCAGCAAGTGCTCATGCCCCGGCCCTCCGAATGGATTCACCTGCTGCGGTGGCCTGACCTTTG
>CBDUEF010000294.1:0-4028 GCA_965366095.1 uncultured Cypionkella sp.
CAACGGCTAAGGCTTTGCATCTTCCGCGCAAAGGCAATGCGGCCGCCATCCTGCCCGGCTCCGCACAAGCAGGCTTGCACAATCCGGGTTTGCAGGCGATTGAAGAGGGAGCGCTTGAAAATTGCTTTTGTGCCGAAAGCGGGGCTGGTCTGTCGAAATTACCCTCGATGACCCATCGTAACGGTCCGCGAAGGCGGATGTCAGGTGCCCAAACCGCATCCGACCCGCGACATCATAAGACCCCAGCCAAGCCACTGCGAAAGCAAACCAAGAATGATCGCGCTAAGACTGGTCTTGGACCGCAAGATTTTCCGGGTGATCCTGATTGGCCTGATGCTTTTGGGCGGGTTGAACGCCTCGGTCTACCCCTATCAATCCCTGATCGGGATCGAGTCGATCGGGCTTTCTGAAGCCCAGTTCTCGGTCATCTTGCTGATTGCGTCGATCACCCTTGTTGTCACCTCGGTTCTGGTCGGGCTTTTGACCGATCAGTTCGGCCACCGCCGCCGCGCTGCGCTGATCTGCGCCTTGCTTGGCATGATCGGGCTTGCGGCCATGCTGATCCATCCCGGCCCGGTTGCGTTTTTTCTGGCCCAAGGGCTGATGATTCCGATCAACTCAAGCCTGTTTGGCCAGTTCTTCGCCCTCGCCCGCCTTGCCAGCCACGATCTTGGGCCCGAGCGCGATGGAGTGCTGTCCACCCTGCGCGCCGGGCTGTCTTTCATGTTCGTTTTCACCATGTTGTTTTGGACTGTGGTGTTTAAAATGGGCGCTTCGGTGATGGCCGTCTACGTCACCGCCGCTGTCACGAGTTGCGGCCTGGTGGCGTTGATCTGGCGCTATTGGCCGCGCCATGGCACGATGGACTGGCCCGACACGCCCTCGGGGATCAACCTGACCGCCGCCTTTATCGAGATTGCCAAACCGCGGATCCGCTGGCGGCTGGCCTGCCTTGGCGGTATCGGCGCGGGGCCCACGATCTATATGGTTCTGGTGTCACTGGTGTTCGATGCCAGCCCGCTGCGCACCACTTCGGATGTGGCGCTTTATGTCGGCATGATTGCAGGGTGGGAAGTGCCGTTCATGTTGATCTTGCCATCCATTGCCGGACGGCTGAAACGCAGCACGCTGATTGCATGGGGATCAGCGATTTACCTTTTGCATCTGGGCCTGATGCCACTGCTTGCGGCCAGCGGCCTGATTTGGGCCTTGCCCATCCTTGCCGGATTGGGCGGCGCGGCGATCCTGACGCTCCCCATCGCCTATTTTCAGGATTTGGTTCACGGCCGCCCCGGCACCGGGGCCGCCTTGCTGGCGCTGCAAAAAGTCACGAGTGATGCACTTGCCGCCGGGGCCTTTGCACTGGGAACGGCGTTGGCCGGATATCAGACGGTTGCGATCTTTGGTGTGATCTTGATGCTGACAGGCGCGCTTGGATTGCTGGCGATGGATCGACGGGCCGTGGGTTAGCCAAAAAATCCGGGTCCGGCGCGCGCCAACAATTCGTGCGCCAGCGCCTCGCCCAAGGCCGCGCCATCGGTTTGCGCCCCGCGCAATTCGCCCGCGATCACTTCGCTGCCATCGGGGCGCAAAATCTCACCGCGCAGACGCAGACCGCCCTCTGCCAACTCGGCCAGCCCGGCAATCGGCGTCTGGCACGAGCCATCAAGGATCAACAAGAACCGCCGCTCGGCCGCCAACCGCAGCCCGGTCGGGCCGTGATGAATTGCGGCCAGCAAGGCGGCCACCGCGTGATCCGCCGCACGCCGCTCAACCCCGATGGCACCTTGAGCCACCGCAGGCAACATCTCATCCGGGGAAATCGGGCTTTTCGCCACTTCCGCCATGCCCAAACGGTTCAACCCGGCCATCGCAAGAAACGTCGCCACCGCCACACCATCGGCCAGCTTTTGCATCCGCTTTTGCACATTGCCGCGAAATTCGACCAGATGCAGATCGGGCCGCCGATGCGCCAATTGCGCCCGACGCCGCAGGCTGGAGGATCCGACCACCGCACCTTGCGGCAATTGCATCAGACCTTCAACCGACAGCGATACAAAGGCATCGCGCACATCTTCACGCGGCAAATAGCAGTCCAAAACCAGCCCCTCGGGCTGCAAGGTCGGCATATCCTTCATCGAATGGACAGCAATATCAATGCTGCCGTCCAGCAAGGCCTCTTCGATCTCGCGGGTGAACAACCCCTTGCCGCCGATGTCTTTCAGCGCCCGATCCTGAATCTGATCGCCAGTAACCTTGATCACCACGATCAGGAACGCAGCTTCGGGCAGATCATGCGCCGCCATCAGCCGCGACCGCGTCTCATGCGCCTGCGCCAAAGCCAGCGGCGAGCCGCGGGTGCCGATCTTGAGGGGGTGGGCGGGGGTGGGCAAGGGTTCCATCATTCCCAAGGCTTATCCGCGACAGGTGCAGCTTTCAAGCCGCCCCGGCTTGACTTTGGTCGATGAAACAGGGACGCAAGCGCGCAACGGAGGCCACCATGACCCAAAAACTGATCCTGCGCGCCCTTGCCGGGGAAAAACTGTCCAGCCCGCCGATCTGGATGATGCGCCAGGCAGGCCGCTATCTGCCTGAATACCGCGCCACACGCGCACAGGCCGGGGATTTTTTGAAACTGTGCTACAACCCCGAACTGGCCGCCGAGGTTACCCTGCAACCGATCCGGCGCTTTGGCTTTGACGCGGCGATCCTCTTTGCCGATATCTTGCTGTTGCCGCAGGCGCTTGGCGCCGATCTGTGGTTTGAAACCGGCGAAGGCCCGCGCCTGTCGACGATTTCCGATATGGCGGGCGTCAAGGCACTGAAGCCGGTTGAGGCCATTCACGACACCCTTTCACCGATCTATGAAACCGTGAAAATCCTTGCCCGGGACCTGCCGCGCGAAACCACTCTGATTGGTTTCGCCGGGGCACCCTGGACTGTGGCCACCTATATGATCGCCGGGCGCGGCACCAAGGATCAAGGCCCGGCCCATGCTTTCAAGGATAGCAACCGCCCGGCCTTTCAGGCGCTGATCGATCTCATCACCGCTGGCACCATCGAATACCTTTCGGCGCAAATCAACGCCGGGGCCGAAGTGGTCAAGCTGTTTGATTCCTGGGCTGGCAGCCTGAAAGGCGCGGATTTTGCCGATTTCGCTGTCAAACCCGCAGCCCATATCATCGCCGCCCTCAAAGAGCGCCATCCCGGCATCCCCGTCATCGCCTTCCCGCGTGAGGCGGGCAATGGCTATATCGGCTTTGCCACAGCCACCGGGGCGGATTGCGTGGCGATTGACAATTCGGTTTCGCCGGAATGGGCGGCAGAAAATGTTCAGGTTTCGGGCTGCGTGCAGGGCAATCTTGCGCCCGGCCATATGGTCACTGGCGGGCAGGCGCTGGTTGACGAAACCCGCCGCGTGGTGCGGGCGTTTTCCAACGGGCCGCATATCTTCAACCTTGGCCATGGCATCACTCCCGACGCCAATCCCAACAATGTTGCCTTGATGATCGAAACGGTGCGCAGCTATAGGTCATAGACATTGACTTAACGGCTCCACCGGATCAAATTTCAGCAAAACCCATCGGAGAAATAGTTTGGATTGGTCTCAAGTCTTGGCGACGCGGGCATCGCGGATGAAAGCCTCGGAAATCCGCGAGCTTTTGAAGCTTTTGGATCAGCCCGATATCATTTCCTTCGCAGGTGGCATCCCCGATCCGGCCCTGTTTCCCAAGGCCGAATTTGCCACGGCCTTTGCCGAGACGCTGTCCGGGGATCAAGCCAATTCGGCGCTGCAATATTCAATCTCGGAAGGCTATAAGCCCCTGCGCGACTGGATCGCAGCGCAGATGGCGGCGCTTGGCATTCCCTGTGATGCCGAGAACATCCTGATCACATCCGGCTCACAGCAAGCGCTTGATTACCTTGGCAAGCTGATGATTTCCCCCGGCGATACGGTGCTGTGCGGCTGGCCCACCTATCTGGGCGCTTTGGGCGCCTTCAACGCTTATGAGCCGACCTATGATCGG
>CBDUEF010000295.1:0-4015 GCA_965366095.1 uncultured Cypionkella sp.
TAACCAAACTCAGCTCGTCAAATTTCCCTTCCGACATGGCTAAATGATGGGCCGCGAGAGTTCAAGACGTGCTGAATTGGGCCGGCTTTGCAGTCTTTCCTTTTGCCGCACCAAAGTTGGCGGTTACCGCAAGTTCGCCACGGCCATGCTGACCATTAAGAAAAGCCGCTTTCTGGACAGGGCTGATCCGACCCACTCAAAGACAGCCCCCGACGGCAGTTTGGCCCTGAAAGCAACCGCGAATGTCGGAAACGGCTTGCCGTTCAACAGGTGCCCGTCGCAAACCGCGCCGGCCCGAACCCCACGGCCTAGTCTGCCGGGTTAACTAGTCTGCCGGGTTAAGTTGCCCGGCACTGGAGACACGGCCTTGGCCCCGGTGGTGTTCGCGTGCCGAACCCGCCCCAGGCGGCACCCGTTCCAGCGAAAAATCGCTGCACCCCCCCTAGCGCACCCAGAACCCGGCCTTTTTGATTTGCGTGCGGATCATCTGCTCACGCCTTGGCAAATCGGCCTGATCAAACAATTCGCGCACCTTGCGACCGCGGTTTTGATAAACCATCATCTTCACCGGCTCGAAATCCCGCAGGATCCGGCGCAGTTCGGGCCGCTTGGCCACCTCTTCCAGCACTTCAACCACCCGGTCAGTTTCGCGCGCATATAACAGCGGCAGCATCCGGTAATGGCAGGTCACATCGCCGTCCAGCCCCGCCAAAGCTGGCCCCGGACGCCCGCCGCCAAAGGAATGAATGACCAGTGGCAACACGATCTGATCCAGCCAAGGGTAAATCTCTTGGACTGCCATCACCTCGGGCCGCTTGTCGCGCAGCTCTTGCGCATAGCTTAGAAAGCGTGCGCCAAACACCTTGGGATGGGCATGGAAAAACCAGCCCGCATTGAAATACATGAACCTTTGCCAATAGTTATCGGGCTGGCTTGGGTCCAAAGTGGGCGCCATATCAAGGCCAAAACGCTCATAAAGCGCGCCCCAGATCTCGGCATAGCCCGGCCCGTATAATTCCAACTGCGGCCAAGTCCCCTCGCGCCGCATCGAGGCCGAGGGGCGCGCGAAATCAAAGCCAACCGTTGCCAGATCGCCCACCACCAACGTATCAGTGTCCAAAAACAAGAAAGGCTGATCAGGCAAAGCCCCCAGCGCCTCGATCTTGTTGCCATGCGGATAGCTATGGCCGAACACCTTGTTTTCAAACGGCAAAAACTCGGCCCCCAGCGCCTCCAGCGCCTCACGCACCGCCATATCTGTTACCGCTGGATTGCGCGGCCACAACGGCCCAGCTTGCGGCTCGGCCAGATAAAGCTTGCCTTTGAACCCCGGATTGCTGGCCCGCAACGAGGCCGCAAGCAGCAGTGCCTCATATTGCAAGCGCCCCGATTGCACCACGGCCAGGATATTGAAATCTTGCCCCAAAGGACCAACCGCTGTCATACTGCGCCCACTGCCCGTTTCTTTTGCAATATATAGACATGAACCGCGCTCCAACAAAAGCGAAAGGCGATTTGACGATGAAAACTTTGCTGATCCCGCTGTTAGCTCTTTTCCCGCTGGCTGCACCGGCTCAAACCTTCACCACCGCCGCCGAAGTGGAGCCGATCCTTGAGGCCACGCGTGCCAACTGGATTGCTGTGCGCAATTACGAAGGCCATGATCTGATCTATTTCACCAACCCGCTTAGCTGGCGCTGTGGCCTGACCGCGATTCGCTATTCGGTGAACGGCGAGAGCGATCTGCACGATCTGGCGATGGAGCCGTGCTATGAGGCCGAGGCCAATCCCAACGCGCTCAAATTCGATCAGGGGATCGAGGCCTATATCACCCTGCCACCGGAGTCAGTGAAATCCGTGCATGTGGTGATGGTGCTGGACGACGGCCGCGAAATGCCCGCCGATTATGAGCGCGCGGCCGTGCAAATCCCCTAGGCCGCTTTGGGCGAAAACCGCAGCGACAGGCAAGACATGCCGCCGTCAAGCTTGGCACATTCCGAATTGCCAATCTCGCGCACGTCATAGCCCGCCTTGCGCAGGGTCGCGGCCGTGCGCTCAAACCCTGCCGCCATCAGCACCAGATCATTGAAGCGGATCGCATTGGCCGCCGCCTCTTCGCCGGGCGCGGTATGGATCACCCGGTAGCCCTCAAAGCATCCCGAGGCCGCCAGACGCTCGGTCGCCAGCACGGTTTGCCCGTCCAAAAGCGAGCAATCGGTCTTGAAATGCAGCACCCCCGGCGGGGTGAACACCTCACGCACCCGATGCCCCCAAGGCGCCACCAGCCGGGTCAGTTCGGCAATCCCCGCCGCATTGGTGCGCGCCGAGCGCCCCACCAGCACCTCGGTTTCGGTGGTCAGAATATCGCCGCCCTCGATGAAACTCTCCGCGCCGGAAATCTGCCCCCCCTGCCGATAAAGCGCGCGCAGATGCGGCGCCATTTCTGCGGCCTCTCCCAAGCGCGAGGGCGCGCCGGGCCGCATCACCACCGCCCCTTCGGGCAGACACAGCGCCGTATCCTCAACGAAAACCGAATCCGGGAAATCCTCCATCGCCGCCAATTCCACCACCACCGCGCCGGTTTCGCGCAAGGTGGCCACATAATCGGCATGATGCGCCAGCATCCGCGCCAGATCCGGCGCGCCGGTATCCACCGCCCGCAACCCTGCCAGAATACTGGCCGAAGGCCTGCGGGTGATCGCATGGGTGAAACGATAGGAACGGTCGGTCATGGCATCCTCCGGGAAATATCGCCTTTGATCTATACTGAAATCAGCGCACACACAAACACGTTACAACCTCGACAGCACCGACGGAACCGCTATTTATCGGCGTTAGACCAAAGCGCAAACCAGATCAGGACAGCCAATGGCCCTATGGAAACAAATGCTCCTAATCTTGGGCATGGCGCTCATCAGCTTTGGCATCTGGGCCAAAACCTCGCCTGCTGGCCAAGATTTTCTGGCCCGCCACATCCCGGCGCTTCAATCCCAGAGTGCCGCCAACCCTGATCCAGCCGCCGCCAAACCGAAAGCGGGCGACCCCACCAAGGCCGGTGGCCGCCCGCCGCGCATCAACACCGTGATCACCCAACCGGCACAGATTGAAACAATCGCGGCGCGGGTTAGTGCCCTGGGCACCGCCGCCGCCCGCCATTCGGTGGCCCTGACCCCAAAAGCCAGCGGCCAGATCATCGGCCTGCCCGCCACCGCCGGCAGCAACGTGACCGCAGGCCAGATCATCGCCAAACTTGATGATGCCGCCGAGCAGATCGCCTATGACACCGCCCAACGCGCGCTTGAGGATGCCGAGGCCAGCCTTGCGCGTACCCAAACCCTGATCGCCGGAAAACTGATCGCCGACACCCAATTGCAGGCCGCCGTGCTCGCCGCCGATCAGGCCCGCCTGAAACTGCGCGCCGCCCAGCTTGATCTGGCCAATCGCAGCATCCTTGCGCCGATTTCCGGCACAATCGGCCTGATCCGCGCCGAAGTCGGGGCCGAGGTTACTCCGCAAACCGTGCTCACCAGCATCGAGGATCAATCCAGCCTCACCATCAGCTTTTTCTTGCCCGAACGCCTTTCCGGCCAGATCGCCATCGGCAGCAACGTCTCCCTCACCCCCGTCGCCAACCCCGCCCAAAGCCATAGTGGCACCATCAGCGCCATCGACACGTCGGTTGATGCGGCCACCGGAACTTTTGAGGTTCAAGCCAGTTTACCAAACCCCGACAATGCCTTACGCGCCGGAATGAGCTTTACGGTGGCCCTTGATTTCCCCGGCACCCCGCAGATTGCGCTCTCGCCGCTTTCGGTGCAATGGGGATCAAAAGGCGCCTATGTCTGGCGGCTGAAAGGCACCAAGGTGGAACGCGTTGCCATCACCTTGATCGAGCGCAACAGCGAATCTGTTCTGGTCGCGGGCGATCTGGCCGCAGGCGATGAGATCGTCACCGAAGGGCTGGACGGGCTGAAAGACGGCGCCGAGGTGCAGCTTTTGGGTGCGCCCCCGCCCG
>CBDUEF010000296.1:0-3978 GCA_965366095.1 uncultured Cypionkella sp.
TTGTCCGGCAAAAAGCGCCACATGAGCCCAAAAGAAAAAGCCGCCACAGATTGCTCTGGGCGGCCTATTCCACGCTGAAAAGCGCGCTCAACCCTGACGGGCCTTATAGCGCTTTTGCGTCTTGTTGATCACATAGACGCGGCCTTTACGGCGCACGACTTGGCAATCGCGATGACGCGACTTCAGCGAACGGAGCGAGTTTGCAACCTTCATGGCTGTCTCCCTTGTCGCGGCGCGTCTAAGCGCCAGTTAAGCCTTTGCCTTCCGAAGAAAGCGGTGAATGGTGGGCGGTACTGGGATCGAACCAGTGGCCACTACGATGTCAACGTAGTGCTCTACCGCTGAGCTAACCGCCCACAGCCTTGCAATTCCACCCTTCCAAACACAATGGACGCGGGCGGAACCGCGTCGGTCTGGGCGGCTATAATGGGAGTCGTGTGGCTGTTCAAGGGGTTTCAGCAGCAAGAAATTTATCGCACAGTCCAATTCTAAAGGAAGTGTTCATGCCAACTGAAGTTTTTCACTTGTTTCAACCGACCCGACAAGACACTTCGGTGATCTTCGCCTCTCCACATTCAGGCAGGGATTACCCTGCCGCGTTTCTCGCGCAAAGCCAGCTTGATGGGCAGCTTTTACGATCTTCGGAAGATGCTTTTGTGGAAGAGTTGTTCGCCGCCGCTGCCCAGCTTGGCGCCCCCTTGTTGGCGGCACGGGTGCCGCGTGCCTTTGTCGACCTCAATCGGGCGCCAGATGAGTTGGATCCTGCATTGATCGAGGGTGTGGGGAAGGTTCCGCACAATCCGAGGATTTCGTCAGGGTTGGGCGTGATTCCACGTGTGGTGTCTGGCGGGAGGCAGATTTATTCCGGTAAATTACCCCTGGCCGAAGCCGAAGCGCGATTGCATGCATATTGGCATCCTTATCATCAGACGTTGCGCGACGTTATAGAAACCACGCATAGCCGCTTTGGTCAGGCGATTTTGATCGATTGTCACTCGATGCCGCATGAAGCCATCGACCAGCATGTTCGGCCGGGCAAACCCTGTCCGGAAGTTGTGTTGGGTGACCGTTTCGGAGCCTCGGCCGGTCGAGATGTCATCGAGAGGGTTGAGGCTGCATTTGCAGGTGCCGGTTTGCGGGTCGCTAGAAACGCCCCCTTTGCAGGCGCATTCGTGTCGCAAAGCTATGGTCGCCCTTCCACTCGGCGCCATGTTGTCCAGGTTGAAATTGATCGTGCGCTCTACATGGATGAACAAAAAGTGGCACCATTGCCGGAATTCGCTGATTTTTGTCTGACCATCACCAAGATCATGCGGGAATTGGTAGAGATCGGCAGGGACGGGGTTGATCATATCGAAAGGCCACTCGCCGCAGAATGATCACCTTAAGGCGCGGCCCTTGAAAATCGCCTTGTCGCCAAACTTGGAACGGATTGCATCTGTAGCGCGTTCGGCTGCCGCGCGAAGATTTGCCGAGGGATCGAGAAGATCGCCGATTGCACCGGTTTCGGCTTCGCTGGTTAAATCGGAGATGCCGACGCCAATCAGGCGATAGGGGGCATGGGTGCCAGAATGGCCAATCAACTCGTGGGCGGCACGATAAATCAAATCTGTCAGTTGAGACGGGGATGGCAGGGATTGCCGACGGGTGATCAGCTTGAAATCAGAGGTTTTCAGTTTCAGAGTCACCGTCTTGCCCACCAGGCCCTTGGCCTTGGACCGATCAGCGACTTGCTCGGAAAGCCGCCACAAATGGCCGTCAAGCAAATCGGGGTCGGAAATGTCCTCGGAAAAGGTGGTTTCCTTGCTGATCGATTTCAGCGTCTCATTGTGATCGACAGCGCGGTGATCCTGACCTCGAGCGAGATGCCAAAGTCTTTCCCCGATTTGGCCAAAGCGCGCGGATAGATCAGTTCGGTCCCAGCGCAAAAGGTCTGATATCGTGCGGATGCCCGCCTTTTCCAGCGCGGTCTGCGTGGCTGATCCGACGCCCCAAATAATGCGAACAGGTTTGGGGCGCAGGAATGCCTCGGTTTCCGCGATGCCGATCACGGAAAAGCCGCGCGGTTTGTCGAGGTCTGAGGCGATTTTCGCGAGAAATTTGTTGTGGGATAGCCCGACCGAGCCAGACAGGCCCAGCTGTTGCTCCATATCGCGGAGCAGGCGGGCGAGTAAAACGGCAGGAGCGGCTCCGTGCAAGCGGGCTGTGCCGCTGAGATCGAGGAAAGCCTCGTCCAAGCTGAGCGGCTGAATGGCTGGAGTCAGCGCCTCCATCAGCGCGCGGATAGCGCGGGAGGCTTCGGCGTAAACGGCCATTCGGGGTTTCACGACCACGGCTTTCGGGCACAGTTTGAGGGCCTGAAACATCGGCATGGCCGAGCGGACGCCGTGGATGCGGGCGAGGTAGCAGCAGGTTGAAACCACGCCGCGGGCGCCGCCGCCGACGATGACGGGTTGGTCGCGCAACTCGGGATTGTCGCGCTTTTCAACCGAGGCATAGAAGGCATCGCAATCCATGTGGGCGATGGCGAGTTGAAACAGTTCGGGATGAGCCAGGATGCGCGGGGAACGGCAGGATGGGCAGCGGGGGCCGCTGTCGAATTGGGTCAGACAATCGCGGCACATAGAGGGCATGATGAAAACACTATGCTGGAAATTGGCAGGGCTGTCCACATGTGCGACATGGAGGCATATTTATGTAAATCAACAAGTTACATTCCCGCGTTTAGGATTGCTTAACGATTATGGACTTGCAGAAGGCGCAGTTTTGACCGATTTCTGGATGTCTCCGGCGGGGATATATATGGCGATGAGGATGAATGTGACGGTTGCGCAAAGTCCCGTTGGCTAGGCCATGCCCCAAGACGAGGTTCGCGTGAGGGCACGTGAGGCTTGCGGTTTCGGGCGCTTCGTTGCAGCATGTGCGGAAGTATTGGGAGGTTTTCATGTCTAATGAATTTATGGGCGGTAATGCCGTTTATCTGGCGATCGCCGTCTTTATCATTCTTTGTATTTTCCTGGGTGTGCGGATCGTGCCGCAATCGGAAAAGCATGTGGTTGAACGGTTTGGCCGGTTGCGCTCGGTTTTGGGGCCGGGCTTGAATTTCGTGGTGCCGTTTCTGGACCGGATTGCCCACAAGGGCAGCGTCCTTGAGCGCCAGCTGCCGACGGCACAGCAAGATGCGATCACCACTGATAACGTGTTGGTAAAGGTGGAAACCAGTGTGTTTTACCGCATCACCGAGCCGGAAAAGACTGTTTACCGGATTCGTGATGTTGATGCGGCGATTGCCACCACGGTGGCCGGCATTGTGCGCAGCGAGATCGGCAAGATGGAGCTGGATCATCTGCAATCGAACCGGGCCGAAGTTGCCACCAATATCCGCGAACAGGTGCGCCTGCTGGTGGATGACTGGGGTATCGAGGTGACGCGGGCCGAGATTCTGGACGTAAACCTTGATGATGCGACGCGCACGGCCATGTTGCAGCAGTTAAACGCCGAACGTGCAAGGCGGGCGCAAGTGACCGAGGCCGAGGGCAAAAAGCGTGCGGTTGAGTTGAACGCCGATGCGGAATTATACTCGGCTGAACAGGCTGCCAAAGCGCGGCGGGTTTTGGCGGATGCCGAAGCCTATGCGACGGGCGTGATTGCCGAAGCCATCAAGCAAAACGGGATCGAGGCGGCGCAGTATCAGGTTGCGCTGAAGCAGGTTGAGGCGCTGACAGCCGTTGGCCAAGGTGCGGACAAGCAGACCATCATCGTTCCGGCGCAGGCGCTGGATGCGTTTGGGGATGCGTTCAAGATGCTGAAAGGGCGCGGGTAAGATGTATACGGAATGGTGGGTCTGGATCGTTGCCGGGTTTGCGCTGGGCGTGTTGGAAGTGCTGATTCCGGGCTTTATCTTTCTAGGCTTTGCGATTGGCGCGGTGGTGACCGGCGTTCTGGTAGGGTTTTCCCTGTTCGGGGGCAGCCTGCCGT
>CBDUEF010000297.1:0-3968 GCA_965366095.1 uncultured Cypionkella sp.
CAGGAACATGACCTTCCTTTTGATGGAATACGGCAAGCCTTTCTCCATGGCGGGGATTGGAAATGGGTTTCGTGACCGCGTGAAAGAAGCGGATGTGCCAGATGGTCTTTTAGCCCATGATTTGCGAAAGGCCACTTGCCGTCGTTTGGCAGAAGCCGGAAACACCGCGCCGCAAATTTTGTCTATTTCCGGCCATAGGCCCCTGGAAGACGTGCAGACCTATCTTCAAGCGGCCAACCGTCTTGGACTCGCCCGTGAAGCCCTCAAATATCAAATCACAGCGGACGAAAACCGGAAGAAAATTGTCAAACCCGGCAGAAGGATTTGACAATTTTTGGATTATATCATTGATAAACAACGATATTAATTTTGGATTGGTAGGCCCGGAGGGACTCGAACCCCCAACCAAGGCGTTATGAGCGCCCGGCTCTAACCATTGAGCTACAGGCCCTTACCGTGCTGATCGAATACGTTTCGCGGCCGGTGCCGTCAAGTGTTTGAGCGCTGATGAAGCTTACTAAAACTTATATTTCACGCAAATCTGCCGACATGTTTCAGGTGCAATCTCAATTACAGCGGCAGGATCACGACGACAAGACCGCAAGTTGCAGTTGGAAACGTGACGGATCAGATGCTGCGAAACGGCTTCATGCAGATCACCAAAAGGCGACATAAAATGCGTGGTAAACTCATTCCTGTAACAGTTGCGGCGATTGTCCTTTCTGCGATGGCGGCCTTTGCTGCCGACACCATGACGACTGGCGTCGTGAAAGCAGTCGATCTCAAAGAAATGACCCTGACGCTGGAAGATGGCACAATCTATATTCTGCCGGCGGGCTTCAAAGATCCTGGCTTGAAGGCCGGTGAGAAGGTGACCATTGGCTGGCAGTTGGCGAAAACCAAGCACCAAGCCGACACTGTGGTGATCACCAAATGATCAGCCGTCGATGCTGAAATCCGAGCGGGGGCCGAAAGGCTCCCGTTTCGCAAGGATTGGTGCCGACTTGCCACTTTCCATCGGCTTGACCCCGAGATAAAGGATGCAGCATCATTCTGGTGGCGGAGAAAAGCTATGGTGGCGGGACCGAAGGGGCTGACCTATGCCGATGCGGGCGTAGACATCGACGCGGGCAACGCGTTGGTTGACCAGATCAAGCCTGCGGCAAAACGCACGCAAAGGCCTGGCAGCATGTCTGGGCTGGGTGGATTTGGGGCTTTGTTTGATCTCAAGGCGGCGGGCTATACCGATCCGATTCTGGTGGCCGCAACCGATGGTGTCGGCACCAAATTGCGCATTGCGATTGATACTGGAAACGTCGACAGCATCGGCATTGATCTGGTGGCGATGTGCGTGAACGATCTGGTGTGCCAGGGGGCCGAACCGCTGTTCTTTCTGGACTATTTTGCGACCGGCAAATTGGACGTGGCCGAGGCCACCCGGATTATCAACGGGATCGCGGCGGGTTGTGAGGCGTCGGGCTGTGCCTTGATCGGGGGTGAAACCGCCGAGATGCCGGGAATGTATCACAAGGGTGATTTCGATCTGGCGGGCTTTGCCGTGGGCGCGATGGAGCGCGGACAGGACTTGCCGTCGGGTGTGGCTGCGGGGGACGTGCTGTTGGGGCTGGGCTCGAACGGGGTTCACTCCAACGGTTATTCCTTTGTGCGCAAGGTGGTTGAACTTTCTGGCCTTGGCTGGGACGCCGCCTCGCCGTTTTCGGACGGCACCTTGGGGGCAGCCCTGCTTGCGCCGACCCGGCTTTATGTGAAACAGGCTTTGGCCGCAGTGCGCGCAGGCGGTGTCCATGCTTTGGCCCATATCACCGGCGGCGGATTGACCGAAAACCCGCCACGGGTGGTGCCCGAGGGTTTGGCCTGCGAGATTGATCTAAATGCCTGGACCTTGCCGCCGGTTTTCCGCTGGTTGGCGACGACCGCGAATATGAGCGAGCCGGAGCTGTTGAAAACCTTTAACTGCGGCATCGGTATGATCGCAGTGGTTGGCGCAGATCGCGCCGACCAAATCACGGCTTTGCTGCGCGATAAGGGCGAAACCGTTGTGAATATGGGAAGAATCGTGCAAGGCGACGGCGTGATCTACAAGGGAAAGCTTTTGTGAAACGCGTGGCCATCCTGATTTCCGGGGGTGGCTCGAACATGCAGGCTTTGGCGCGCGACATGGTTGGCGATCACCCTGCCCGCGTGGTTTTGGTGGCCGCAAACACCCCCGGCGCCAAGGGGCTTGCGGTGGCGGCGGCGATGGGCCTTGCGGTGGTGGCGGTTGATCATCGCTCCTATGACCGGGCCGGATTTGAGGCCGCCCTGCTGGAACCTCTTTTGGCCGCCGCACCCGATGTCTTGTGCCTGGCGGGCTTTATGCGGGTTCTCTCGGCTGATTTCTTGCACCATTTTGAAGGGCGGGTCTTGAACATCCATCCCTCCTTGCTGCCGAAATACAAGGGGCTGCATACGCATGAGCGGGCCTTGGCGGCAGGCGATACGCAGGCAGGCTGCTGCGTGCATCAGGTGGTGGCGGAACTGGACGCAGGCTTAATCCTTGGCCGGGCTTTGGTTCCGATCCGATCTGATGACACGGCGGAAACCTTGGCGGCGCGGGTTTTAGTGCAGGAGCACCGGCTTTATCCGGCGGTTTTGCGACGGTTCCTGAACGGGGAAACCGAAGAACTGACCCTGTAAGGGGGGCCTTTTCGGGGGGCATCGAGCCCCCTCTCAAAGGCTTTGGCACCAGCGGCCCCCACGGATCAAAGCCCACAACGCCGCTTGTTTTGTCAGCGTGACGCCTCGGCAAACAGTGTTTTGGCAAAACGCAAGGGCTTTTGGGGTTTTCACCAATGCATTTGCTGCCTATAGGCAAAGGGCGGGATACCCCCGTAAGCCATGCGAAAGTTCCCTGATGCGCACGATTACCACAACGTCCGAGCTTGCTGTTTTCTGCACTGCCGCCAAAGCCGAAAAATATGTGACGATAGACACCGAATTTCTGCGTGAGCGCACCTATTGGTCAAAGCTGTGTCTGATCCAGATGGCGCTCCCTGGCAAAGACGGCGATGCGGTTCTTGTGGACCCGATCGAGGGCTCTGAGATGAGTCTGGAGCCGCTTTACGATCTGTTCCGGCATGAAGCCACGGTAAAAGTCTTCCACGCCGCCCGGCAAGATCTTGAGATTTTCTTTGTCGAGGGCAATTCCTTTCCCAAGCCGCTGTTTGACACCCAGATCGCCGCCATGGTTTGCGGTTTTGGCGAACAGGTCGGTTATGAAACCCTGGTGAAAAAGATTGCCAAGGCTGATCTGGACAAGACCTCGCGCTTTACCGACTGGTCCCGGCGCCCGCTGTCAAAGGCTCAGGAAGATTATGCGCTGGCCGATGTCACCCATTTGCGGGTGATTTATGAGTGGCTGGCGGCGCAGCTGGCCAAGAATGGTCGGCAGTCTTGGGTTGAAGAGGAACTGTCGGTTCTGACCGAACCCGCGACCTATACTGTGACCCCAGACGAGGCCTGGCTTCGGGTGAAAACCCGGACAACTTCGGGTAGATTTCTGGCGATTGTCAAGGAATTGGCCCGGTTTCGCGAAAGCTATGCGCAAAGCCATAACGTGCCGCGCAGCCGGGTGATGAAGGATGACGCTTTGTTGGAACTGGCCTCAACCCGGCCCACCAATACCGAGGAATTGGGCCGCTCCCGCTTGCTTTTGCGCGAAGGCCGCAAGGCGGAAATTGCCGATGGCATTCTGGCGGCGGTAAAGGCCGGGATGGAGATGCGCCCCGAAGATATGCCAAGGCCCGATCTAAGCCGCGATCAGTTGCAGGTAAACCCGGCGCTGGCGGATTTGTTGCGCGTGTTGCTCAAGGCGAAATCGGAATCGCTCGGCGTCGCCCCAAAGCTGATTGCGGCAGCCTCTGATCTGGATGCGATTGCTGCCGGGCAACGGGATGTCGAGGCCCTAA
>CBDUEF010000298.1:0-3959 GCA_965366095.1 uncultured Cypionkella sp.
TGGACGACACCGGCAGGCCCAGCCAAGACGCAACAATGACGGTAATTGCGGCGGAAAGTGAGACGCAATAGGCACGCATCGGATTGAGTTTGGTGATTTCCTGACCAACCATGCGGATCAGTTTGGGGCCGAAAAGCAGCAGTCCAAAGCTGATGCCAAAGGCCCCGATCAACATCACCCAATAAGGGATTTCGACTTTTGCAGCAGTTCCGCCGTCTTGCACGGCATGAACAATGGCGGCAAGCGGGCCGACGGCATTGGCCACGTCGTTCGCGCCATGCGCAAAAGACAGCAGGGCTGCGGACAGGATCAGGGGAACAGCAAAAAGCTTTTTCAGCGATTTTTTACGGTTCTCCATGCCCTCTGACTGATGCCGCACGATCGGGCGCATGACGAAAACGCAGGCCACCCCGACAGCCAGACCGATCAAGACCGAGTGACCAAGGCTGATATCGAGAATCTTTTTCAGGCCCTTCAGCGCAAGATATGTGGCAAATGTGCCGGCCATAACGCCGATCAAGATCGGAACCCAACGCCGCGCGGCGGTGATCTTGTCTTCGACATCGTTGATTTTCGCCTTGATGAAGGCCAGAAAAAGTGCGGCAAAAGCGGCGCCAAGCAGGGGGGATATGACCCAGCTTGCTGCGATTTGGCCCAATTTCCCCCATTCCACCGCCCCCATTCCACCGGCGACAATACCAGCGCCGACAACGCCGCCCACAATAGCATGGGTGGTGGAAACCGGAGCGCCAAGCCAGGTGGCAAGATTGAGCCAAAGCGCCGAAGAAATCAGCGCGGCCATCATCGCCCAGACAAAGACATGCGGATCGGCAACCGCCGCCGGGCTGACAATGCCGCCGGAAATGGTTGAGACCACATCGCCGCCGGCAATCAACGCACCAGCGGTCTCAAAGATTGCCGCAATCAACAGCGCGCCGCCCATCGTCAGGGCATTGGCCCCTACCGCCGGGCCCATGTTGTTGGCGACGTCATTTGCCCCGATATTCAGCGCCATATAGGCGCCAAAAACCGATGCCGCGACAATGATTAGGTTTCCCGAACCATGGCCGGACAGGGCAAAGGCCCCGAGGGCGCAAAGCAGCAAAAAAACAATCGAGATACCGATTGCAACGGAAGGCTTTCCAATAGCGGCAGCGGCGTTTTCAAGGCGGGAAAACTGGGCAAGGTCTTTGTCCAGTGTTTTCCACTGGTTTACCGGGGGCAGAGATGGGGGGGGCATGGCTGGCCTTTTAACTCTGTTGCTCGCGCTGACTATCGGCTTCCGAAATCGCTGGCAATTGATTCTCTTGCATCTCAGGGGACGCCGTTACGTTTCCTCGTCGCTGGGTTTTCCACGCAAAACCTTGACCGCGCCGCGCTGAACCTTTGCCGTGACCCTCCGGCGCTGGCTGCCGAGAGTGGGTTTGGTTGCAATACGGCGCTTGGGCGCGACCAGAGCAGCGCGGATCAAGTCCACCAGCCTTTCCCGCGCCAATTCTCGGTTGCGCGCCTGACTGCGGGTTTCCTCGGCCTGAATGATGATCGCGCCTTCCAATGTCCAGCGGCGACCTGCCAGCCGCTTGAGCCGGGCTTTGACCGGGGCAGACAGGTGCGGCGACCGCTCTGCCTCAAAGCGCAACTCGACTGCGGTTGAGACTTTGTTCACATTCTGCCCGCCCGGCCCAGAAGCGCGCACGAAACTCTCGCTCAATTCCCAATCGGCGATAGACAGGTTTTCGGTGATAAAAAGCATCGGCACAACTTAGGTGAAAGGCTACAATAGAGAAAGGGTTGCCGGAATGCGGCAACCCTTTCCGAGTTCTAGGAGATGGGGTCAGTTAGGTGAATACCCCAATCAGTGGTCTGTTTAACCAAGGGTCTGCCCTTAGAAAACACCCCCCATGACTGTCCCGACACGCTTCTCCAACATCACTCTAGACACTGGATCACCTCCTTTCAAAATGGTTGCCGATATCGGGAGGGTGACACAGAATTTGGGTTTGTCAAAAGTTTTTACGCGATCCGGGATGCATATTTTGCCAGGGCAAGTCGAAAAGGCAACAATGCCAATAGATCAATCAACAGTTTGACGCCCCAATCCGCAACGGCCAGAGAAACCCAGAGCGGCACGAAGGGCCCGATGCCCAAGAGCGAGACCTGTTCGGCGGCCCAAGTGATATCATTTGCGGGCTCGATCCAGGCAAGTGTGGCCGAAAAGGCGATGGTGAAAAAGATCAACGTATCGGCGGTCGAGCCAAGCAGGGTTGACAGAAATGGCGCGCGCCACCATGCGGCGCGGCGCAGGCGATCAAACAAAGTGATATCCAGCAACTGCCCAACCAGAAAGGCAATCGCCGACCCAAATGCCACACGCAGGGTAACAAGGGGGCCAAAATCGCCAATGATCTGCGTGCCGATAAAGGAGCAGATCAAACCAGTGATCAAGCCGCCATAGACCACGCGGCGGGCGGCGACGGCGCCGTAAAACCGGTTCATCAGGTCGGAAACCAGAAAGGCAAAGGGATAGGAAAACGCGCCCCAGGTCAGCCAATGGCCGATCGGAAATTGCACAAGGATGTTTGACGCCACAACAATTGCGGCCATGGCAAGGGTGCCAAGAAGGATAGGTTTCATGCTTTGTCCGTTTTTTACAAGGTCGCGGAGACTTGGCCCGAAGGCGACGGCGCAGATAGCGCCGGTGATACGGCGCTGTCAATCCGGCAAGCGGTATTCGACGATTTCGGTTTTCAGGAAGAACGCAAAGTTGTCATCCGAAATCATCGTGGCGGTCAGATCCCCCGACGCATTGCGCCAGATCGAAAGGCCTTCGAGATTGTCGTAAAGCCCAACCGGGGTTTGCAACAAAAGCGTTTCGTTGACGAAACCCTTGGCGGTCAAATCGAACCGCCGAAGGCGCGTGGAAAAGCCTGAAAGCCCCCGAAACTGACGCTCAAGCAGGTAGAATTTGCCATCAGGGCCAAAATCTGCATCCACCGGAAGGTAACTGTCATCCCGACGGATGGACAGGGTCTTGTCCCATTTTCCAGCACGAAACCTGTAAACCGGAAATGGGCGGTCCAGCCTGCCGGATCGTTCCGGGAGAGTGTAAAGTGCGCCGCTGGCGTCCATAGCCAGCGCCTCTAAAGAGGAGTTGGCTTGCATCGTGGCGAAATCGGGATGTGACGGCAGGTTCTCGGCAATTCCGCCAAGTTTGCGATATTTCAACACCCGCGCCACCCCCTCGAACGAGATATAGGTGGTTCCATCGGGGGCGATCTCCAGGCCTTCGCTGTCGGTGCGCCCGGCAGCCAAGGGGGCTTGGCTGTTCCCTTTCAAAGACTGAATGGCCCCGGCGGTAATGCCGATGATCTTTCCCTTTGTATCACGCTTGATCCGGCCCAGAATAAAGGCGCCATGATCGGAAAGGGCCGTGAGTCGGCTGCCATCGGGTGAGAGCCTGAGGCCCGACCAGCCGCCAAAGAGCGGATCGCTGATATCCCAGCGATAATCACCCAGAAAACCGGCGGGCGGGGCTGGGCTGGCACTGCCTTCGAGACCGGCAAGCAGCACCAACCCTGCCGCTACTGCGAGGAGAGGACGTCGGCGCATTGTTTGGGCAAATCAGCCATGGTGAATTCGCGCGGGCCTTTCTTGCGCGGTTTGGGTTTGACTGGCTTTACAGGCTTTGGTGCCTTTTTGGGATGCAGGTATTCGTCTGACACCCACCATGTCAGCGTCTCATCACAGCCGCTGCCGCCGTGGGACAGTTCGGAAACCGTCGGCTTTTGTGTCTGACACAGCCGCGCGCCCTTGGGGCATTTCAGGCGAATGTGCATATGGGTTTCATGGCCAGCCTCGGGCCGGATTTTTTGCAACCATGCGGTATCGGCAGCAGTGGCGGTTTTGCACATTTCAATTTTGACCGCCGCCGCGATGAAGATCCTGTCCACCCGCGGATC
>CBDUEF010000299.1:0-3956 GCA_965366095.1 uncultured Cypionkella sp.
CCGAAACTGGCCGAGACGCAGTTGCATTTCCTTTGGGCCGATTGGAATGCGGCGAACCTGATTGGGGTTTTGCTGTTCATTGGCGCCATGGGCAAATCGGCGCAGCTGTTCCTGCACACCTGGTTGCCCGACGCGATGGAAGGCCCGACCCCGGTTTCGGCGCTGATCCATGCCGCGACGATGGTGACGGCGGGGGTGTTCCTTGTCTGCCGGATGTCGCCTTTGTATGAATATGCACCCGATGCCAAGGCGATGATCGTGATCATCGGGGCGACGACGGCGTTCTTTGCCGCAACGGTTGGTCTGGTGCAGAACGATATCAAACGGGTGATCGCCTATTCGACCTGCTCTCAGCTTGGCTATATGTTCGTGGCGGCGGGTGTGGGCATGTATCCGGTGGCGATGTTCCACCTGTTCACCCATGCGTTCTTCAAGGCGATGCTGTTTTTGGGCGCAGGCTCGGTGATCCACGCGATGCACCATGAGCAGGACATGCGCAACTATGGTGGGTTGCGCAAGAAAATCCCGCTGACCTTTTGGGCGATGATGATCGGCACATTGGCGATTACGGGCGTGGGTATTCCGCTGACCCATATCGGGTTTGCTGGGTTCCTCTCAAAGGATGCGGTGATCGAAAGCGCTTGGGTTGGCTCGGATTATGCCTTCATCGTGTTGGTGGTGGCGGCGTTCATGACCTCGTTCTACTCATGGCGGCTGATGTTCATGACGTTTTACGGCAAACCCAAGGGCGATACCCATGCCTATGATCACGCCCATGAAAGCCCCAAGGTTATGCTGATCCCGCTGGGCGTTCTGGCGCTGGGGGCGGTTTTTGCAGGGATGCTCTGGTATAACAGCTTCTTTGGCGATGAGGCCAAGGTGCGCAGCTGGTTCAACATGGAAGCGGCTGTGGCGCATGAGGCGACCACCGAGGCCGCTCCGGCCACTGCGGAAGCCGCTGTTGAAACCCATGTCGCGATGGAGGCCCCCAAGGGCGCGATCTATCTTGGTGCGGAAAATGAAGTGCTGCACCATGCGCATGAGGCGCCAAATTGGGTGAAGGTCTCGCCCTTTGTCGCCATGGTGCTGGGCTTCCTCTTGGCGTGGAAGTTCTACATCCGCTCGCCGGAAATGCCTGTCAAACTGGCAGCACAGCAGCGCCCGCTCTACTTGTTCTTGTTGAACAAATGGTATTTTGACGAGATTTACGATGTGATCTTCGTGCGTCCGGCGAAATGGTTGGGCCGGTTCCTGTGGCAAAAGGGCGATGGGACGGTGATTGACGGCACGCTGAATGGGGTGGCGATGGGGATCATCCCGTTCTTTACCCGGCTCGCGGGGCGGGCCCAGTCGGGTTATGTCTTTACATATGCTTTCGCGATGGTTCTGGGGATTGCAGCCCTGCTCATCTGGATGACGCTCTCGGGGGGGCACTAAGGTTATGGATATGCTCTCTCTGATTACTTTCCTGCCTGCGGTGGCGGCGCTGGTGCTTGCGCTGTTCTTGCGGGGCAATGATGCCGCTGCCGCGCGCAATGCCAAATGGGTGGCCTTGGCCGCGACTTTGGCGACGCTGGTGCTGTCGCTGTTTGTGCTGGCCAAGTTCGATCCGGCCAATACGGATATGCAATTCGTGGTCGAGCATCCTTGGATTGTCGGTCTGAATTACAAGATGGGCGTGGACGGGATTTCGATCCTGTTCGTGATGCTGACCACCTTCCTGATGCCGATCACCATTCTGTCATGCTGGAGCGTCGAGACCCGCGTCAAGGAATACATGATCGCGTTTCTGTTGCTGGAAACGCTGATGCTGGGCGTGTTCTGTGCGCTGGATCTGGTGCTGTTTTACCTGTTCTTCGAGGCCGGGCTGATCCCGATGTTCCTGATCATTGGCATCTGGGGCGGGGTGAACCGGATTTATGCCTCGTTCAAGTTCTTCCTCTATACCTTCCTTGGCTCGGTGCTGATGTTGGTGGCGATGATCGCGATGTATCAAGCGGCGGGCACCACCGACATTCCGACGCTGATGACCTATGATTTCGCGCATGATCCGATGGTTGTGCTGGGGATCACGGTGTCGGGTGGCTTGCAGACGCTGTTGTTCTTGGCGTTTTTCGCCAGCTTTGCGGTGAAGATGCCGATGTGGCCTGTGCATACATGGTTGCCCGATGCCCACGTTCAGGCCCCGACGGCGGGCTCTGTGGTGCTGGCGGCGATCTTGCTGAAGATGGGTGGCTATGGCTTCTTGCGCTTCAGCCTGCCGATGTTCCCGGTGGGCAGCTATGTGATGACCGATGTGGTGCTGTGGATGTCGGCAATTGCGATTGTCTACACCTCGCTGGTGGCGCTGGTGCAGTCGGATATGAAAAAGTTGGTGGCCTATTCGTCGGTGGCGCATATGGGCTATGTGACGATGGGGATTTTCGCGGCCAATCAACAGGGTGTTGATGGCGCGATCTTCCAGATGCTGAGCCATGGCTTCATCTCGGGCGCGTTGTTTCTCTGTGTGGGCGTGATCTATGACCGGATGCACACGCGCGAGATTGATGCCTATGGCGGCCTTGTGAACCGGATGCCAGCCTATGCTTTGGTGTTCATGTTCTTTACCATGGCCAACGTCGGCTTGCCCGGCACTTCGGGCTTTGTCGGGGAATTCCTGACTTTGATGGGGATTTTTCAGGCGAATACCTGGGTGGCGGCGGTGGCGACCTCGGGCGTGATCTTGTCGGCGGCCTATGCGCTGTGGCTTTACCGCCGGGTGGTGTTTGGCCAACTGGTCAAAGAAGGTTTGATGACCATTCAAGACATGAGCCGACGTGAGCGGGCGATTTTCGCGCCTTTGATCATCATGACCCTCCTGTTGGGGATTTACCCGGCGCTTGTGACCGATCTGATTGGCCCCTCGGTCAAGCATCTTGTAGCAGACTACCAGACCGCGATTGCGGCCTTGGCCCAGAACTAAAGGACGGCTCTGATGACCGCAGTTGATTTTCACATCGTGTTGCCCGAGGTTTTGCTGGCGATCTTTGCCATGCTGGCGCTGCTTGGTGCGGTTTATACCGGCAAGGATTCGGCAACAGGGCTGATCACCTGGGCCACGGCGGCGTTATTTGTGGCGCTGGCGGTGTTCATAGCTACGCGCGGCGAGGGCAGCAATGTGGCCTTCGGCGGGCTGTTCACCGATGACGCCTTTTCGCGATTTGCCAAGGTGGTGGTGCTGATCTCGGCGGCGGCGGTTCTGGTGATGGCACAAGACTATATGGCACGGCGCAATATGGCGCGGTTTGAATATCCGATCCTGATCGCGCTGTCGGTCATCGGCATGATGGTGATGGTGTCGGCCGGAGATCTGATCGCGCTTTACATGGGGTTGGAGTTGCAATCGCTGGCGCTTTACGTCGTGGCCTCGATGCAGCGGAATTCGTTGAAATCATCCGAAGCCGGTTTGAAGTATTTCGTGCTGGGGTCGCTGTCCTCGGGCCTGCTGCTGTATGGCGCCTCGCTGGTTTATGGCTATGCGGGCACCACCGAGTTTGCCGGCATCCTGTCGGCGCTGGGGGATAAAGCCCCATTGGGTCTGCTGTTTGGCTTGGTGTTTGTGCTGACAGGAATGGCGTTCAAAGTGTCTGCCGTGCCGTTTCATATGTGGACGCCCGATGTTTATGAGGGCTCGCCCACGCCGGTGACGGCGTTCTTTGCCACCGCGCCGAAGGTGGCGGCGATGTCACTGATTGCGCGGGTGATCTATGACGCTTTCGGCGGCGTGGTTGGCGAGTGGAGCCAGATTCTGGCCGCGCTGTCGGTGCTCTCGATGTTTCTGGGGGCGATTGCCGGGATCGCGCAGCGCGATATCAAGCGGCTGATGGCCTATTCCTCGATTTCCCATATGGGATTTGCCCTGATGGGGCTGGCCTCAGGCACAGCTGAGGGCGTGCAGTCGATGTTGATCTATATGG
>CBDUEF010000300.1:0-3952 GCA_965366095.1 uncultured Cypionkella sp.
AGGTCTATGAGGCCGCCTGCACCACCTTGCAAAGCCCCGAAGATTTCCGCCGCCTTACCCTTGCCGTGCTGGAAGAAAGTGCCGCAAGTGGCGTGATCTATTCGGAAACTTTCCTTTCCCCGGATTTTTGCGGCAACCGCGATCTGGGCGCCTGGCGCGAATATCTGCACGCCATTGAAGAGGCTGCAGCCGAGGCCGAGGCAAAAATGGGTATCACCCTGCGCGGAATCATCACCTGTATTCGCCATTTCGGACCGGATAAGGCGCGTGAAACCGCGCGTTGTGCCGCTGAAACTGCTGGCAGGTTCATCACCGGTTTCGGAATTGCTGGTGACGAAAAAATAGGCAATCCCAAAGACTTCCGCTGGTCTTTTGATGCGGCACGTGAGGCAGGATTGCGCCTGACCGCCCATGCCGGCGAATGGGGCGGCCCGCAATCGGTGCGCGATGCGATCACTGATCTGGGGGTCGAGCGGATCGGCCACGGCGTGCGCGCCATCGAGGATCTGGCGCTGGTCGATGAGATTGCCGAGCGCGGGATCGTGCTGGAAACCTGCCCCGGCTCGAATGTGGCTTTGGGTCTCTATCCCGATTTTCGCCGCCATCCGATTGCTGAATTGATCCGGCGGGGGGTGAAGGCCACGATCTCAACCGATGATCCGCCGTTCTTTCACACCACGATGACCCGCGAATATCAGATGCTGCATGATGCTTTCGACTGGGACGCGCCAATGTTCAACAGCATCGCGCGAACCGCGCTTGACGCGGCGTTTTGTGATGCCGATACCAAGACCAAACTAGCTCAGAAACTGGAGTCCGCGAATGGCTGAACATTTGACCGTGGTGACGCATCCTTTGGTGCAGCACAAACTGACGCTGATGCGCGAGAAAGACACCTCAACCGCGTCGTTTCGCAAGCTGTTGCGCGAGATCAGTCTGCTGTTGGCCTATGAGGTCACGCGTGAATTGCCGATGACCACCAAGCGGATCGAAACCCCACTGGAGCCTATGGATGCGCCGACGATTGACGGCAAAAAACTGGCGCTGATTTCGATCCTGCGGGCAGGCAATGGGCTGCTGGATGGGATTCTTGAGCTGATCCCGGCGGCACGAGTTGGCTTTATCGGACTTTATCGTGACCCCGAAACGCTGCAACCGGTGCAGTATTATTGCAAGCTGCCTGATCATCTGGAAGAGCGGGTTTCGATTGTGGTTGATCCGATGCTGGCCACCGGCAATTCTTCGGCCGCGGCGATTACGCTTTTGAAACAATCGGGTGCGAAGAATATCCGCTTTTTGTGCCTGCTGGCGGCCCCCGAGGGGATCAAACGTATGAAAGACATGCATCCCGATGTTCCAATAGTGACAGCGGCTGTGGATAACTGCCTCAATGACCATGGATATATTGTGCCAGGGCTAGGGGATGCGGGGGATCGCATGTTTGGCACTAAATAGGGGCTTGATGCTCTTTACTTGGAAACAATGATACCGCATTATCCCCAAAGCCTACTTGGGGGTAGACATGCATTTGAAGTTTATATCGTTCGCCATGTTGGCGATTTCTTGCGCCACATCCGTCGTTCAGGCGCAGTCGGTTTCCGGTCCAGCCAACCTGCCACCTGCGGGTTTTTCGGGGCAGCAATTTGTTGACAATCGGGGCTGCATTTATATGCGGGCGGGTTATGGCGGGCAAACCACATGGGTGCCGCGTATCTCAGCGAGCCGCAAGGCGCTGTGTGGACAGCCGCCCAGTTTTGGCGCGGTGCCAGCAATAGAGATGGCCGATGCTCCAATTGTCGATGTGCGCCCTAAGAATCCCGGGCCACCGATGGAAACAATTGCCAGTGTGATGGTTGCTCCTAAAGTGGTGGCACGCAAGCCCGAGATCGTAATCGGCACGCAAGTGACCGAAGCGGCCAGTCCGGCACAGGCAGCCCTGTTTGATCGTGACCCGGTTCGGGCCAGCGACGAGGTGTTTGTGGCGGCAACGGCGCCCGGACGGGCGGGCAAAATCGGTTGCTTCACCTCGGCTCCGGTGTTGCAGCGCGTACGTTTGCGCACCGGGGGAACCGCTTTGGTGTGTACCCCAGGGGATGGCACGCTGAACGGTTGGCGCCCGCCGATTTTCCCAGCGGGCAGCCCGGTTGGCGTGGCGCTGAGCGATGCGAACATTGTCGGTACTGGTCGGACCACCAGAAGCTATGAAACTGCGGTGGCTGCAGATACTGCCCCAATTCCACCGGCAGGGTATAAACTTGCATGGAAAGATGACCGTCTGAACCCGATGCGCGGTAAGGGGACTGCGGCCGGACAGGCGGCTCAGGATGAAATCTGGACTCGCAGGGTGCCCGCAAGGCTGGTGGCTGCGACTCAGACGAAGCTGAAACGGTCGACGGTAACCGTTTCCACCAAGTCGCAGCCTACGGCCCCTGTCGCACCAAGCCGCATCGGTTCGGGTGGAGCGCTTGTGCAGGTTGGCACTTTTGGCGTGCCCGCGAATGCACAAGGGGCAGCGGCGCGGCTTGCCGGAATTGGACTGCCCGTAGCGCGTGGCAAAACGATGATGGGTGGCAAGCAGGTGGTGGTGGTTTTTGCTGGCCCGTTTGCTTCGGCCTCAGATGCGCAATGGGCGTTGACTGCTGCAAGAAGGGCGGGGTTTGGCGATGCTTTCATTAAATGATGGTAGAAACCCTAACTGAAATGCCTCCCCCGATCGAAAGGTCGGGGGTTGTTCTTGGGCGAATAAGGCTTTGTGATCAACCGGAGCAAATGGCCTGAAGCCCGAGCCAATCTCCATCGGCGAGAACCGGTCGGGGTGAGCCACTCAGGAAGGGATCTCTTTCGATAAGTGGCAAAGTCGTGGCACCAGTAGGGTCAAGTGATAGCGCATAGGGCGAACTGCTAAGGTCTGCAGCCTTAAACATCTCAAGTAAAAGCGTAGCATCAAGGGGTTGTTGGCTATGCGCCAGCAGAATTTCCCCGTAACCCGCTGCGGCATCCGTAGGAAGCACCCCGGTTGCCAACAACCGGGTGGTGGCGATCAGCCCCGCGTGATTGAGAAAATCGGTGATCGGATCCCGTGCCTTGGCGCGGATCATTTCGGCCAGAACATAACCCGCAATGACATCCGCACCATCGGTTTCGTTCAGGATCGACGAGGGTAAAACGATTACATTCCCCGGAAGATTTGTGGCCGTTTTCAGTCCGTCACGAAGGATCAAAATCCGAGGTGGTGATTCCGGCGCCACTCGCGCGGCCAATTTTGCCGCTGAAGCCGGGCCCGTGCCCTGCGCACAAGGCGTGCCGGTCAGCCGTTCCAGATCTTTCAGCGCCAGCGCCCCAAGCGCCTCGCGCGTCGGGAGCGGCAGCATCGAGGCGGTGTAGGCAATAAGTTTCCCAGGCAGCCAGACTGTGGACAGGGCAACGATAGAGACGGCCAGCCCGCCGAGGATAAGTCCGCGCAGCCGACCCGGATGCGGTCTGCGGCGCTCTAGCACCACATGAACCATGTCCAGTGAGGAGATCATCTCCGCATCGTCAATTTCCAGCTCTTCGCCGTCATCAGGGCCAGGCTTGAAGAGTGCCGGCAATTGGCCGGGATTTTCGCGCAAGACTGCCGGCAAAGACCATTGCGACAACGCCATTTCGGTTTTGGGGTCGGAAAGAACCAATGTCGCTTCGCGCAGGCCAACGATCACTTCGCGCCGCTGTGCCTCGGGCGAGGGGCGCCAAAGGCCTGGGCATTCCAGCCGTTGATATTTGCGTAGTGCGGTTGTCGACACGGAATTGCGGGCCTTTGGGTGTGTTCGCCGACCCTAGCGCAGGCAAGCGCTTGCCACAATCACCTATGCGGAGATTGATGGCTTGTCTATGGTTTTCAGCGGGATAGCGGTTTGAACAAGGATTTGCGGCTGGAAATGTCGCAAATGGAGTTGAAAGGCTGGTACAGTCG
>CBDUEF010000301.1:0-3946 GCA_965366095.1 uncultured Cypionkella sp.
CTCCAGCAGCAGAAGTAGACATCGGAGTGATTGATTTTGGCAATCAATTTGCACGAACCGGCCCTTAGGCGCATCGTCTCAACGTCGCGGCATCGTTGTTCGGGCATTCAAACTGTTGCTTCATCATGAGCTCTGCTTCAAATGCTCGCAGCGTTCGTCGCGCAACATATCCGTAAGTGCTGATGCCTAGGGTGGCCAGGCCGGGGAACAGGTTCGAAATCTCATCTTGCGCCTCAGCATCCAAACACTGGAAGCCTTCGCCGACTGGGTAAAAGCTTTCTGATGGGGCGCCTTCCGCAAAAATGATCTCGTGGTGATCAAACAGCACGTGGAAATACTCCACTTCCGAACCTTGGATCACGCGGATACTGTGACCATTCACCAAATGCTTGGCGGCCACCAGAACTTCTTCCTCTCCGAACAGGAGTTGCGATCTCCAGTTCGACAAGAGCATCCGGTGTTGTTGTGAGACCAGAAGGCGGCGCGTATTGCCCAGCGTGTTGGCAGCAATCAGCACCGGGGCGAGCTTGCCGATGGCCGCAACCTTGCGCGATCCGATCCAGCGGACCGGCTGATCACCATGATCAGCGGTTGTCACCAGATCACCAATCCGCAGACACTCAATCGGAACCTCGCCCTTTGGCGTGCGTAGGGATGTTCCGCGTGTAAAGCAGGGGATGCCCATTGCATTGAGTTTGGCGAAGCTGTTGACCTGCGACGGGGTGACGCCGACCAGTGTTACCCTTTCGCCATTGGGGAAAGTCAGGATTGCGTCGCCGGTTCCATCGCCAACCGTGTCGGTGATGGTGACTTCCCAAGTGTTCACCGTGTTGCCGTTGCTGTCGGTCAGGCCAGACAAATCGAACTTGTCACGGCCGACGAAAACGCCTCCACCAGTGTCTATCGGCACTTCAAAGCCGATAATCACATCCTGACCAGATCCATCCTGCAAGATGACCAGATCATTCGCATTATCGCCAACGCCAAGGTCCAGCCGGTCATTGCCCGCTCCACCGTTGAGCGTATCTTTGCCGCTCCCGCCCGCCAGCGTGTCATTGCCCGATCCGCCGGTGAGGCTGTCATTACCCGCGCCGCTGTCGACATTGACGCCGGTAGTGGTGGCACTGGCATTGACGCTGTCGTTTCCGCTGCCAAGCTTGATACGTTCGATCTCTGAGAAGGTCGCCGTTGAACCACCAGCGGCGAGTGTGCCAGCTTCGTTACCGCTGAAATTCAGCGTTGCGTTGGCGCTGACGCCGGTGGCGTCGACCAGATCGCCAGACGTCTCACCGGTCTCACCTCCGACAATGGTATCGTTGCCGAAAGTGCCGGTCAGCCGGAACGTATCATCCCCCGCGCCACCGCTGAGGTTGTCCGCCCCCGCCCCGCCGTCCAGCGTGTCATTGCCTGCACCACCCGCCAGCGTATCGGCCCCCGAGCCGCCGGTCAGGCTGTCATTGCCCGCGCCACTGTCGACATTGACGCCACTGGTGGTGGCCGAAGCATTGACGATGTCGTTGCCACCGCCAAGCTGGATGCGTTCGATCTCAGAGAAGCTCGCCGTTGAACCACCAGCGGCGAGTGTGCCAGCTTCGTTACCGCTGAAATTCAGCGTTGCGTTGGCGCTGACGCCGGTGGCGTCGATCAAATCGCCCGCCGTCTCCCCGGTTTCGCCTCCGACAATGGTATCATTTCCGAAAGTGCCGGTCAGCCGGAAGGTATCATCGCCCGCGCCGCCGGTCAGACGGTCGGCACCGTCCCCCCCGTCAAGCGTGTCATTACCGATGCCGCCATCGAGAGAGTCGGCCCCCGCTCCGCCAAACAGCGAGTCGTTGCCGTCGCCGCCTAGAAGGGTGTCGTTCCCGTCATCACCGTAAAGCGTGTCATTACCGATGCCGCCGTCGAGCGAATCATCCCCAGCTCCACCATAGAGCGAGTCGTTGCCGCTACCACCCAGAAGGGTATCCTTACCATCTTCACCATAAAGTGTGTCATCGCCGATGCCACCATCGAGCGAGTCGGCTCCCACTCCGCCATAGAGCAAGTCATTGCCGTCGCCGCCCAGAAGGGTGTCGTTGCCATCTTCCCCCAAAAGCGTGTCGTTTCCGGTGCCGCCATCAAGCGAGTCGTTGCCGGTGCCGCCATAGACGATGTCATTGCCTGCACCGGCCCGGACCGTATCGTTTCCAGCGCCAGCGCGAACATAGTCGTCGTTGCCAGAGGCACCGGGAAGCCCGGCGTCACCATTGTCGATCTTGTCGCTGCCACCGGCAATGGGTTCGATATAACTCGCGTCAATCAGGTCGTTGCCGGCTGTGCCATCGATATACCCGTCATCGAATGCAGTGACATAGCGGTCAATCGCCAATCCTGTCGTCGTGTTGGTGTATGTGCTGAGCGGGTTGATGGTAAAGGACTGGATCGGCTTGGCCTCGTAGGCCGTCGTCACCGCATTGGCAACGATTTGCGGGGCGAGATAGAGATTGCCTGCGGTGTCCTGAAAAAGGATGACCGACACCGTTGCAGACGTGCCATCGGCATAGGTCAGGGTAACGCTGTCGTATTGAACGACACTGTCGAAGGTCTGCTGGGCCGCACCATTAACGCTGAACTTGTCGTTGGCCGCGTTATTGTCTTGGTCGAGTGCCGTCGCGTTACCGCCGACATTAATCGCCTGAATTGATACTTTGGACGCATAAAGAGGGTTGGCGGCAGAGCCGAAGGTCTTGCCGAGCAGGGTCGAGGCGTTCTCAGCCGTCGTGTTGCCTTCGGTCGGGTCCAACGTCGGATAATTGCCGAGAGATATTCCATAGAAAGTCGTGGCCAATTGCGATCCCTCACCTAAAGACGGCCTATCGCCCTGATTTCTGTTCGACATCTGCGATGCGCAGAATTCAGCCACCCGATTCTCACAAGAAATACCTGTGAAGAATGTCTAATAGATGACCAATTTATGGTGACATTGCCCCCTCAACCCAATTCAGTTTGGACCTGTCGCCTATTGGTGCCGCGGCAAAAGCTGGTTTACGTAACCTAGAGTTGGAAGGCGATGGCTTGAGCTTTCGCGCCGAAAAATCATGGGCGACGGCCTGCTCTCCGAGCTTGGCCTGCAGATCTCGGTTCTGCATCGTCGGTAGCCCGGACATTGGCCACCGCCTTGCCGCCAGGTTCACCGATGCCCGCATTACGGTCAAGCGCGGAGGTCCTCCACAGATCGGCCATCCTCGTCTCTGGACGTTTGCACGCAAACACCGGCCTTTACCCGATGGACCCGATAGGCAGGCGCCAACTCTGACACCGTGCGATCAGCCTTCAACCCCGCAAATGCAACCCGCGCCTTGAACGCTGCGCGAGATTGCTGCGTTTTGACATGGTCTGCTCTCCTCATTCTGGGAGATCAGCAGGCTTCAGGTCTCGCTTGCGTCCCTATCCGGTTCTCGGGGTGGGATAACGCAATCTGACGCATTTCCGCGCTTCTTTGATCTATGACATTTCAAGATTTTGCATGGTGCGCGATCACTTCAGGACGTGGAGGACATTGCCATGCGGATTTTTCGGATCGTCAACCCCTCATCCCGGATCAAGAATTTGGTGCGGAATGCGCCGGTTGTTCTTGCCGCGATATTGCTTGCCGTTTCGGGTGCCGGCAATGCCCAGCAACTGGATGCAACGCTTGGTCCGTTGATCGAAGTCGAGACAACGGGCAAGGGCCCCGGCGAAATGATCACCGCATTTCGCCTGTCGAAAAACGCCATAGGCATCGCCTTGCCCGATGAAAAAGTGGCGGCCCTCGGTCAGGCATTGCTTGACAGCAACGCCGCCAACGAAAAACAGCTGTCGATCGATTTTGCGCTTCAATCGCTGGGGCTTGGTGCAGGGGCAACCAATGCGGCGGGGGCGGTCCTTGAACACGCGCCTTGGCTCGCTGAGTTCGGCCCGATAAAAA
>CBDUEF010000302.1:0-3936 GCA_965366095.1 uncultured Cypionkella sp.
CCCCGCGCCTTGCCGGTCAAGGGCACAAACCTTTTTTGAAAAAAAGGGATGAAGCCCGGGGACGCCCAACCACGAGGCACCACCGCCTGCAAAACGACGTCCGGGTCATGACGGCAATACCGGTAGCCAATGTTCGGCTGAAGCGTGCATATGAGCCCGCAAATGCCAAGGACGGCACGCGGGTTCTCGTCGACCGACTATGGCCGCGCGGGGTATCGAAGGAAGATGCGGCGCTTGATCAGTGGATGAAGGAAATCGCGCCCAGTACCGAATTGCGCAAATGGTTCGGACACGAACCATCCCGCTGGGAAGAGTTCTGCCACCGTTATGGCGCTGAGTTGCAGCAGAATGCCGAATTGCTGGGCCAGTTACAGGCGCTGGCGCGTGAGGGCCCCGTCACGCTTATCTATTCCGCCCATGACGAGGCTCACAACGACGCGGTCGTGCTCAGGGAGGTTATTCTCGGCGGGAAAGTGACACATGCGGCGAGAGCCAAAGCATAGCCGATCATGCGGGACGTGGTCTCGGCCATGGTCAAGTATTCATCGCGAAACTAAGAAAACCACACCATATCGATCCGTCTTGACCAGATGCATCCCACTGTCGTCAACTGTCCAGCCGCGCTTTTGCCTCTGGCCGTGGATGACAACCGAGCTTGAGCGAGAAAATTTACGCAAACTCCTCCGTGCAAGGGGGAGCGATCGACTGGGGGGTACGCCAAGACTGTGCGCACTGGCCCGCGTTTTCGAATATGTTACCAATCCACAAAATTCTGAACGTTCCGTCAGATGGCTCTTTGCACCGCTTGCCGGAGTTCTGGCATCACCAATTCTTCGAACCATGGATTTTTCCGCATCCAAATTGTGCTGCGCCAACTTGGATGCGGCAAGGGAAAATACTCAGGAGTATATTGTGAAAAATCTTTCACAACCTGTGTCATGGACGATCCCTTCGACACCTTCAAATAGTGTCGCTGGGCATATTGGCCGACCAAGAGGGTGAGTTGCAGGTCGGGGAGATGTTTGAGCAAGCGCTCGTGCCAAGCTGGCGCGCATTCCGGACGCGGCGGTTTATCGCCCCCATTTACCGCGACACCAGGATAGCAAAATCCCATCGGAACTATCGCGACGCGCGATGGATCAAAAAAGATCGACGTGTCTAAACCGAGCCATTCGCGCAGCCGGTCACCGCTCGCATCGTTCCAGGGTATTCCGCTTTGATGAACTTTGCGGCCTGGGGCCTGACCCACGATCAAAAGCCGCGCACTGCTTGCAATCTGAACAATCGGTCGAGGACCGGACGGCAGGTATGCTTCGCACAATTGGCAAGCACGGACGTCGCGCAATAGACGATCAAGTGACATTCGGACAGTCTCCGGCACCAATTCTGTGACTATGCAGATTTAGGGATCGTCCGAAGAACTTACGAGTGCTGAAACCTTGGGGGTCACGTCGCGCGACGTTCTCGTGACCGTTTCCTGCCAGACGACTCCCATTTTGCTGTCGATGTCATGCTCGCGGCATGAGACGGGCGTCGGGTTAAGATCCCGCACTGCTGAATGGATATATGACTTTACCCTGTACTGTTCGCTGCGATCCGGGGGTTGGCACGGCATGGTCAGTTTGCCCCAGTGCCATCAGATGATCGACGGCGTGGCCGTTCAGCAGCAGATAGTCAGTGATGATACGGCGGTGACAGCGCCACCAGACCGCTTCCGAACACATCAGCGTCAGGCGCTGGCTTCGCCCAAGATGGACGATTTCATCGAACACCGTCGCAAATTCGTCAGTCAACGCATAATCGGCGTAGTTGTGAAAGCTCTGCACGCGCCACATCGCGTTGACGTTTTCATCGACCTCCGATTGCTTCTCCCGCCGTCCGCCCAAGGCTGGGCAGTGCCGGTAGCCGATCTGTATTTGCGCAAGATCGTCGGGCAACCGATCGATGTTAAAGACCGGGTTGGTGCGTGATCGTGGAAATGAACGAACATCGATCAGAAGGTCAACTTTCGCGCTACGCAGCATATCCAGAAAGTCGTCAAGGCTGCGGGTGGAATGACCGATGGTGGTGAACTGCGCCACTGATCTGCCCCTTTGTGCATGCTGAACGCTGGAAATCACAACAAGTTTGCCCGGCATCGGGAGTTCTGGCCTGATCTGGATCAGTGCACGGACCAGCGGATGATTTAAGATTGAAGATGTGGGTGTGGCAACGGGAATAACTCTGGCGACGAATAGCCGGGTGCTTTTTCGTGATCCGTTTAGACAGAGATCCCACCAGTCAATGGATTACCTGTTCCGACTGTCTTCCGCGGCGCGCCCGCATCTCTGGCGGAAGGACAGATTCAAAGATCATTGTGAAGGAGCAAAACATGAAGAGTAAGTCAAGAACTGTTACCTCGGCGTCCACGCCATCATCAACCGATGCTGCCGGCAAGATGATCCCAAACAGACCTGCGCAAGGCGTGGCCCGTGCGGCGGACAACGCCATTCACAAGACCGACCGGCCCGGCTTTGATCTGGGCGGGTCCTCTGGCGAAACGCATGCCAGTACGGGCCTGGGTCTTGGGACGGATGCGTTCGACACGGCGGGAGACCGGCGGCTTCCCGGGCGGCGGCTTGACAACAAATTGACAATTCCGCGTTGGGGTGGGCCTGAGCCAAAAGCCATGACCGAACCTGTCGAGAAAGTTGCAGGGCCGGAAACTCGCTCCACGCCAAAACCAGAAAAGGCGCGCTGACAGAGATATCCGTGCGGGTCCAAAGGTGCGGCGCTCGCCGTTATTTTTTCGCTATACCGTCTGAGATGGCAAGACTCACCTTGGACCTTAATGACGACAGAAGCGTGATTGGAGAAGTTCGATGACTTACACGATCAACCGGTTCATTGAAGATGCGGATTTCGACGCGGTCGACTGCCGCATCCGTGCAGCTTTGGCTGCGCATGGATTTGGCATCCTGACCGAGATCGATGTCAAGGCGACGATGAAGAAGAAGCTGAATGTCGAGATGCCGCCCTACCGCATCCTTGGAGCCTGCAACCCGCAGATGGCGTATCAGGCAATTGGGATGGAGCCGCGCGTGGGGGCGATGCTGCCTTGCAACGTTATTCTGCGTGAGGTTGCAGCCGGGGTGGAGGTCAGCGCGATTGACCCGGTGGCCTCGATGCAGGCCATCGACAACCCAGCGTTGCACGCGGTTTCAAAGCAAGTGCGCGACCTCTTGGCCAAGGCTGTGGCCGCGATATGAGAGGGTGCAGCCTGACAATTCGTTCTTGACGTTCCAGACTTGGGCTGGAGCAGATTGGCAACAAAAGGCGGATCATCTGGCCGCTGTGCGGCAATCACACCAAAGGAAGAATTCCATGCCCATCGCCAACCCCAATGCGGGCCATAGCCACGCAGGCCGTGACGTGGCCTCGGACAACCAAGGGTCCGAGGCGGGGGCCGGTGTTACCGAGGTCGACCCGGTTTGCGGCATGACAGTGACCGTGACGCCCGCCACGCGGGCCGCGACCTTCGATGAAAAGACCTTCCATTTCTGCTCCGAGAAATGCCAGACGAAGTTCAAGGGCGATCCTTGGTTCTATGCCTCGGGCCGCGCCGTTGGACGCAAGAAAGCCGCGCCCGCCAACGTCCAGTATACCTGCCCGATGCACCCCGAGATCGTCCGCGATGCGCCGGGGGCCTGCCCGATCTGTGGCATGGCGCTGGAGCCGATGGTGCCGACGGATGAGCCCAGCCATGAGTTGACGGATTTCACGCGGCGGATGTGGATCTCGGCGGCGGCGGCGGTGCCGCTGATCGTGCTGACGATGGGACCGATGGTGGGCTTGCCTGTGAGGGACTGGATCGGGCATCAGACGGCGGGCTATCTGGAGTTCGTGCTGGCAACCCCGGTCGTGCTGTGGGCCGCTCTGCCGTTCTTCAAACGCGGC
>CBDUEF010000303.1:0-3932 GCA_965366095.1 uncultured Cypionkella sp.
GGCGCATCCTTGGATGCGCCCGAGATGGTCAGATCACCGGAACGGCGGAGCGTATTGCAGGCCGCCTTGGGTCCAGAGCGCGTTCAGACCACGCGCCAGACCGATCGGGGTTGCCGAGCCAATATTGGCCTCAAAGATTTCGCCATAGTTGCCTGAGGTGGCAATGGCGCGCTTGGCCCATTCCTTATCAAGCCCCATCATCGCACCAAGGTCACCCTCTAGGCCAAGCATACGCTTGACTTCGGGATCGGTGGTGGAGGTAGCAATCTCTTCGATGTTGGCTTTGGTGATGCCTTTCTCTTCGGCTTCGACCAGCGCGTAATAGGTCCAGCGGACGATATCACCCCAGTTGTTGTCGCCATGGCGAACCATTGGGCCAAGCGGCTCTTTCGAGATGATTTCCGGCAAGATCACGTGATCAGCCGGAGTTGCCATGGTGGCGCGGGTCGCGGCAAGGCCAGACGCGTCGGTGGTGTAGGCATCGCAAGCACCGGCCAGATATTGGCGCGAAGCTTCGGTATCGTCACCAACGGTAACCGGGGTATAGCTGATGTTGTTGGCCTTGAAGAAGTCGGCCAGGTTCAGCTCGGTGGTGGTGCCGGTCTGGATACAGATGGTGGCGCCATCCAGCTCTTTGGCCGAGGAAACGCCGAGGCCTTTCTTTACCATAAAGCCCTGACCATCATAGTAGTTCACGGCCACAATGTCGAACTTGAGGTCGGTATCGCGCGCGAAAGACCAGGTGGAGTTACGGATCAGCACATCAACTTCGCCCGAGGACAGCGCGGTAAAGCGGGTCTCGCCGGTGGTTGGGACATATTTCACTTTGGTGGCATCGCCCAGAACCGCAGCGGCCAGCGCTTTGCACAGCGCCACGTCAAAACCCTGGTAGTTGCCTTGGGCATCCGGCGCGCCGAACCCGGTCAGACCGACGTTGACACCACAGATCAGTTCGCCACGCGCTTTGACATCATCCAGCGTGCCTGCGCCTGCGATGCCAGCCAACAATGCTGCTGCCGAGAGCGTGCCGAGAAAAACGGATTTCTTCATTCTTACCTCTTCCTGTTCCCGCCCATTTTGGACGAAAGTTTTATGCCCCGCGTGGGTCGCGGATGCGATACCGGTGACAGCCATGGGCCGCCAGTGCGGAACAGTGTTCAACAAAGCGCTTTGATAGGTCAAGCGAAACCACCGGAAATATCGGATTTCCGTCCGTCAAAGCCTATTTGGACCCGCTAAAAGACAGATTGGGCCAAGTTCGAACCGTTAGGGGAAAGATTGTTACCCGCACAATGTGAGGAAGCGCGCAGCATCCATCAACGCGGCGCGTTTGGTGGCAGCCAAAGCAGCAGCCTCGTCATCAATGCCCCATTGCTCGATCTGCCAATCCTCGTCGATTCGGCTGATCTGCCAGGCCTGATCGGGGGGCAAGGTCTGCGCGACCACGGCCAAAGCCAAAATCAAAGAGCCGCTGATCGCGACCAGATCATGGAAAGCCGCCAGTTGAAACGGCGTCAGGGCGGTGACTTTGGCCGTCAGGCGGGCAAGGGCATCAGGGTTTTGCGCGATGTAGATGACCCCCGGTGTCGCAGTCAGGGCTGCGTTCAAATCGGTATTGGCCCATTCCAGCAGCGGGTTCCAATGCGAATTCTGACGCGCGATCAGGCTGGCGGGGCCGGTGGCGCGATAACACAGAAGATCGGTTTCGCCATAAGCCGCAACGATCTCAACCACGGTATCAAACTGCGGCGCAACCTTGTCGATGGCAGAATTTGCATAGCGCGTCATCGGCATCAGTTCGGGGTTGATTTTACCCTGTTGCGCATCCCATTCCTGTGCAATCGCCGCCGCAACGGCGCGGGTTGGCACCACCAAAGGCGCACGCAGCGGCGTTTTAACCGCGCGACCATCGAGAAGAACGGTAAAGCCGCCCTCACAATCGACAACGCTGGCCGCTTTCCAAAAGCGTTTGGCTGTCCAACTGCTCATTCAGCGCCCGCGAAAGGATCAGCGGGAACATCATCGACGCCCCAATCAAGGGTTTTCCAGGTGCGCGCCATATGCTCGGGTAAAGGTGCGGTGAAGGTCATCAGCTTTTTGGTGATCGGGTGTTCGATGGTCAGGCTGCGGGCATGCAGGTGCAATTTGCGCGAGATATCGCCGCCGATGCTGGCGCCCCAGCCATCGCCCATATTCTCGATCCCCGAGCCGCCATATTTGCCATCGCCGATGATCGGATGGCCAATCTCGGCCATATGGGCGCGCAGCTGATGGGTGCGCCCGGTGACAGGCTCTAGCGCCATCCACGACAGGCGGCCACCAAGGAACCAAAGCGTGAAATAATCGGTCTGCGCGCGTTTGGCATCGGGGAAATCGGCAACTTTGGCCGGATGGATGCAGACCATCTTTTCGCCCTCGCCGCCACGCCCATGGCCCGGCGCTTTCATCAGCGCATATTTGATCGAGCCTTGGCGCGGATGCGGCACGCCTGCGACGGCGGCCCAATAGATCTTGCGGGTGTTGCGGTGGCGCAGCGCCTCGGACAGCGCCCGCGCGATGCGGTCGGTGCGGGCCAGCATCAAGAGGCCCGAGGTGTCTTTGTCCAGCCGATGCACCAGCTTGGGGCGCTCCTTGAAGCCGAATTTCAGCGCCTCGGTCAACCCGTCAACATGGCGGTCGCCCTGCCCCGAGCCACCTTGCGAGGGAAGGCCGGGGGGTTTGTTCAGGATGATGATATGCTCATCCTTCCAGACCACGGCGTTCTGGATCATCTTTTCGTCCGCCGCCGACACGCTGCCCGCGCGCGGGCGAGAGGGGGCGGCATTGTCGGGCAAGGGCGGGATGCGGATGGTCTGGCCGGGGATCACGCGATCCGACGCCTTGGCGCGGCCACCATCGACGCGAACCTGCCCGGTGCGGCACATCTTTTCAACATGGCCCTGCGTCACCTGCGGAAAGCGGCGCTTGAACCATTTGTCGAGCCGCTGCTCGCCATCATCTTCGGAAACGGTGAGTAGTTTGACGTCGCTCATGCGAAAACCCCGCGGGTAAGGAGGATGCCGGCAGCAAGGGCGGCGAGGGAAAGGATAACAGAAGCCACGATATATAGCAGCGCCGTGGTGGATTCGCCACGCTCAAACAGGGTGAAAGCATCCAGCGAGAAGGCAGAAAAGGTGGTGAACCCGCCGAGGATGCCGGTCATCAGCAAGGGCGCCAGATGGGTGCCGCCCTTTTTGGCGAGGGTGACGACGAGAACGCCCATCAGGAACGAGCCAAGGATATTGACAAACAACGTGGCCGCAGGAAATCCCGGGCCGAAAAGCCGCATCGCCCCGATATTGGCGGCATAGCGCAAAGACGCGCCGATAGCGCCGCCAAGGGCGACTTGAAGAAAGGTGATGAACATGGGGTTCTTTGGGCGCGGGGGGGGGATTTGTCAACGGGGATGGGCTGGGTTGGTGCCGTAACCTTGCGCCCATAAGCTGCGACTTTCGAAAGCCGATGCCGCACAGGCCTAGACAGGTAGAAAACCGCATGTTCAAACTGCGGGGCCGTTCAAGGGGCCGCTGGGAATGGAACTTCTGACAGAACGATTGCGACTGCGGGCCTCCCTGCCCGCAGACCATTTGACCCAGATTGAGATGAATCTTGATAGTGAGGTGATGCGTTGGCTTGGGGGGCCGCAAAGCGCCGCAAAAACGCTTGTCGAGATGGAATACAACGACAGAACGCTGGCTGAATTCGGATATGGTAAGGTCGTCATCGAGCGCCGTTCAGATGGCGCATTTCTTGGCATCTGCGGATTATCTGTCGAGAACTGGTATCCAGACGATCTGGAGATCGGCTGGCGGCTCTTGCCCCGCCATTGGGGACAAGGCTATGCAACAGAAGCCGCGAAAGCGTGGATGTCGCACGGCTTTTCCACGCTGGGT
>CBDUEF010000304.1:0-3903 GCA_965366095.1 uncultured Cypionkella sp.
CACCTTCGCCCCCGGCACCTTGGGCCGCGCCCGCCAAGACGGGCTGACCAACCAGATCCTTGATGAATTCGAATCACTTCTCTGGACCGCCGCCCGCCATAGCTTTGTGTTGCCTGATGCCGAGCGGGTTCCCGTCATCAGACCCTCACTGATGGCCGAGTTTTCGCGCAATCAGGCCCGCTTTGCCGCACAAATGGGCGAAGGGCCGTTCCTGATGGGCAAGCCGATGACGCTAGCCGATATCTTACTGGCCCATACGCTGCTCTGGGCGCAAGCCGCCAATTTTCCACCTCTGGAGCCGCGCCTAACCGAATACCTCGACCGCCTGACAATGCGCCCCGCCTATACCCGCGCCATGGCCCGCTAAATGACACAATCACTGACCGATCTTGACCGTTTTCTTGCCCCTCTGGCCAAACTTGCCCTGAAATTCCCCGACGTCGAAGGCGCGGTGATCTGGGCAGACGGGTCCGATTGGCAAGTGCAGGACGACAATACCGAATTGCTCGATGCCGAGGAAATCGTCTTTTACGCCGAGGGCCTGTTGCTCGAAGGGTTCGGGCTGATCTGGCAAGCCGTCGCCGATGCCGCCACTCCCGCCCGGCCCGAAGACATCCTGCTGTTCTTCTGGCAGGGCCAACGCCCGGCAGACTTGCCGCAAACCGATGGAACCATATTCCAAACCGACGAATGGCTCCCGCAAGAATGACCCGGTTTCAACGCCTGATCCATGCCTTTGGCCCCGCCATGCACCGCCCCGGCGCTGCGGACATCTGGCGCGCGGGGCTTGGGGCTGGTCTGAGCCTCTTTGTCACCGGTGGCGCGCTTTGGCTGACCACCCCCAACCACAGCCTGCCGTTTCTTGCACATCCCTTCCTGATCGCGCCCTTCGGGGCCACAACTTTCCTGATCTTCGCCGTCCCGTCCAGTCCGATGGCACAACCATGGTCGTCCGTCATGGGCAACGGCATCGCCGCGCTGATGGCCGTCGCCCTTTTGCGTCTTGGCCTGCCGCAAATGGCCACCGCTGCGTTGGCCGTTACACTGGCAATTCTCGCCATGGCCGCCCTGCGCGCCATGCACCCACCCGGAGGCGCCATCGCCTTGGCCACCGTTCTGGCGGCCACGTCCGACCATCTTCCGGGTCTGCAATATGTGATCTCCCCCGTCATGTTGGGCACGGCCTGCCTTGTGCTGGCGGGTATCGGCTGGAACCATGCCACCGGCCGCAAATATCCGTTTCGCCAACCGGCCGAGGCCCCTCATCCCCATGGCACCTCTGATGCCACCCCCGAACGCCGCCTTGCCCCTTCGCCCAAAGTTCTAGCCTCAGCGCTTGATCGTTTGCGCCTCTCGGCCAACTTGGGCGTTGAAGACCTTGCCCGCCTGATCGACATCGCCGAGACGGAATCCGCGGCCCAAAATGCCGGACCGATGACCGCTGAACGCATGATGTCGCAAGACCTGATCACCGTTAGCCCCCAGACCTTGCTGCCCGATCTGGCCCGCGAATTCCTGATCCACCGGTTCAAATCGCTGCCCATCCGTCATGCCGATGGCAGTTACGGCGGCACTGTGCCGCAATCAGCACTGATCGGGCGATCAGAACCCGATGTCACCGCCGAAATGTTGGCTGATCCGAACCTGGCCACCGCGCGGCGCGACACCAGCCTAAGCGAAATGATGCAGCTTTTGGCTGATGGTCATCAGCAAAGCGTTCCTGTGGTGGAAAACGGCCAATTGCTTGGTCTTGTTACCCGCTCAGACCTGATTGCCATTCTCGCCAGCCACCTGAGACAGGGCTAATATTGGCTCTTTCTGCCGCGCGGCCTGCCGGTGCTCACGGATGACATCCGCCGCCCATATCCGCGACAATGCGTGATACAACGGCTCGGGCGCAATCAACCTTGAGGTGCCATAGCCCAACATCGCCGCCGCCATGATTGGCACCACGTTGTCATGATTGCCGGTCATTTCGACAATGATCACAAAAGCCGTCATTGGAGCCTGAACAACTCCCGCAAAATAGCCAGACATTCCCATCACAGCAGCAATCGAAGCATTCGCCCCCAACATCGCGCCCAAGACGCTGCCCATCCCGGCCCCTACCGCCAACGAAGGCGCAAACAACCCACCCGGAATCCCTGAAACGGTTGAAGCCAATGTCGCCAGAAATTTGGCGATAAAGAAATACCACGGCAGCACTTCCCCCTCTACGCCGCTTCTAGCGATGTCATAGCTGGTGCCAAAGGCCATGCCCCCGGACGCAACCCCAACCACAGCCACCACAATTCCGGCCGCTCCGGCAACCGCGACCACCCGATGCCAGCCCATCGCAGGTTTCCACCGCCGCACCCGCCGCGTAATGGTCAGAACCAGTCGCGTAAACAAGGCACCCAACAGCCCGCCGCATACTCCGCAGGCTGCCACCAAAATCCAATCATCCGGGAAAACCGCCGTCGCATGAGTAACGCCAAAATAGGTATAAGACCCAAGCAGGCCCAGCGAGGCCACCCCCGCTATGATCACAGCCGACAGCACAACCCCGTTGGTGCGGGCTGAATAACTGCGGCTCATTTCCTCAATGGCGAAAACAATTCCGGCCAAAGGCGTGTTGAACGCCGCCGCTATTCCGGCAGCCGAGCCAGCCAAGATCAGCCCCTTCGCATGGGCCATCCCGCCCAGCCGCGCTGAAAGCAACATAATCGAGGCCCCAACCTGTACCGTCGGCCCCTCACGACCAATCGAGGCACCACAGGCCAGACCAACCACCGTCAGCGCAATCTTGCCCAGCGCCAACCGGATCGACAACAGCACGTGGCGCTCTTTTTCATCGCGCAAATGCCGAGCGGCAATTGCCTGTGGAATACCACTCCCTTGCGATCCGGGGAAATATCGGCTGGCAATCCAAGCACAAGTCACCATACCCACCGGAGTCAGCACCAGTGGAATATATCCACGCATCCCACCGCCGCCGATCACCATTGCAAAGATTCTATGCGCCGCATCGGCCAGATAAGCGAAACCTGCCGAAATCACGCCGGTCGCCAATGCGCCCAGCCAGAACACAAGCCGCGACTTCCACAGCTTTGAAGACACTATAAGGGCCCGCGATCGCCGCAGCATCCCAGACCGCCTAACCCGCGCCTGCCTTGTCGGTGCCTCGGCTCCCATCGCATCCCCTCCCTGCACGTTGGGGATGCTCTGTAAAGGCCGCGATTTCAACCCTGAACACGGCCATTTGCACCTAAATACCGAAAGTCTGCTTGCCAATCCGGCTCCCTTGTGACGATCTTGCCGAATGAGCGAAATTTATCAAACTCTCCACAACGCCTGCGTCGTCCAAGGTGCACGCATGTTTACAGTGACGGTTCTTGACCTGGCACAGGATCTTGCACGTCGCACCTACAGCTCACATCAGGCCGACTATCCGGTCTCGGGGACCAAGCCGATGACCCATGACGGTTGGCACGATCACTGCATCACGAGGCAACAGATCTTTGTGGCCAACACCACGCCGGAATTTGCCAAGTATTTCTTCGATCACGCATTGATCAGCTCGCTCGGACTGGGCTCGGTGATCAATATTCCCATAGTTTCAAAAGCCGAAGTTGTGGGCACCGTGAATATACTCGCCGAAGAACATCATTTCACCGCCGCCAGGCTACAAATTTATCAAGACCTTGCAAGGACGTATCACGCGGAATTGGTGCGGGCGATGCAGCCGTCTGGACCGGAAAACAAGGCTTAGGACTCTAAGCCGACACCAATTGGCGCTGCCTTCATCAAGGTAAGCGGTTCACAAAGGCTTGCCGTGCGATATCGTTCCGAAATTGATGGCCTGCGCGCCCTTGCAATTTTGCCAGTAGTGCTTTTTCATGCCGGCTTTCCGGGGTTCAGCGG
>CBDUEF010000305.1:0-3893 GCA_965366095.1 uncultured Cypionkella sp.
GCCCTTGTGCCTATTCCAACTCGATCAGCAGATCCTTGGCGTCGATCTGGCTGCCGGTCTGCACATGCAGCGCCTTGATTGTGGCGGTGCGGTCGGCGTGGATGCCGGTTTCCATCTTCATCGCCTCGATGGTCAGCAGCAAATCGCCCGCCTTCACCTTTTGGCCGACTTTCACCACCACCGAAGCCACAGCGCCCGGCATCGGCGCGCCGATATGGGTGGGGTTGCCCTCAACCGCTTTGGGTTTGGCCGCGGTTTTGGCCTTGATCGCGCGGTTTGGCACCCGGATCACCCGGGGCTGGCCGTTCAACTCGAAGAACACCTTTACCTCGCCGTCATCGCCCACCTCACCCACGGTTTGCAGACGGATTTCCAGCAATTTGCCGGGGTCAATTTCGGCGGTGATCTCTTCGCCCGGCTCCATGCCGTAAAAGAACGCCTTGGTGGGCAGGGTGCGCACCGGGCCATAGGCCTTGTGGCGGCCCATGTAATCGAGGAAAACCTTGGGATACATGAGATATCCGTTCAGATCCTCGTCATCAATCTTGAAGCCGTTCAACTCCGCAGTAACCTTGGCGCGCACGGCCTCAAGATCAACCGGGGCCATGCCGGCACCGGGGCGGGCAGTTGAGGCGGTCTCACCCTTCAGCACCTTGTGCGAAATGCCCTTGGGCCAGCCGCCATGCGGTTGGCCAAGATTGCCTTTCAGCATGTCGACCACCGACTCCGGGAAGGACATATCGACCGCCGGGTCTTCAACCTGCGCGCGGCTTAGCCCCTGCGACACCATCATCAGTGCCATATCCCCCACCACTTTCGACGAGGGCGTAACCTTGACGATATCGCCAAACATCTGGTTGGCGTCGGCATAGGCCTGGGCCACCTCATGCCAGCGTTCCTCAAGCCCCAAGGACCGCGCTTGCGCCTTGAGGTTGGTGAATTGGCCGCCCGGCATCTCATGCAGGTAAACCTCGGAGGCCGGGGCAGGGATGCCGGATTCGAACGCCGCATATTGGCCGCGCACCGCCTCCCAATAGTTGGAAAGCGCGCGAATCGCGGTCATATCGAGGCCGGTATCGCGATCGGTATGGCGCAGGGCCTCGACGATCGAGCCCAAGCAAGGCTGAGAGGTGCCGCCCGAAAACGCATCCATCGCCGCATCGACAGCATCAACGCCCGCATCACAAGCGGCCAGAATCGTCGCCGCCGCCGCACCAGAGGTGTCATGGGTGTGGAAATGGATCGGCAGGCCGACCTCTTGTTTCAGCGCCTTGACCAGCAGGCGCGCGGCGGCGGGTTTCAACAGCCCCGCCATATCCTTCAGGCCCAGCACATGCGCGCCCGCCGATTTCAGTTCCTGCCCGCGCGCGACATAGTATTTCAGGTCGTATTTCGAACGATCAGGGTCGAGAATATCGCCGGTATAGCAGACGGTGCCTTCGCAAACCTTGCCCGCCTCAACCACCGCATCCATGGCGACGCGCATGTTTTCAACCCAGTTCAGGCTGTCGAACACCCGGAAAACATCCACCCCGGTTTCGGCGGCCTGTTTCACGAAAGCCTGCACCACATTGTCGGGGTAATTGGTATAGCCGACGCCATTGCTGCCGCGCAGCAGCATTTGCGTCATCACATTGGGCAGGCGGGCGCGCAAATCGCGCAGGCGTTGCCAGGGGCATTCCTGCAAGAAGCGATAGGCGACGTCAAATGTGGCCCCACCCCAGCACTCGATGCTGAACAGTTGCGGCAGATGGGCGGCATAGGCGGGGGCCGCCTTGATCATATCAATCGAGCGCATGCGGGTGGCCAACAGGCTTTGATGGCCGTCGCGCATGGTGGTATCGGTGATCAACAGTTTTTTCTGCTTGGCCATCCAATCGGCCACAGCCTGCGGGCCCTTTTGTTCCAGCAGGTTGCGGGTGCCCATTGCGGGTTCGCCGACAGCGGCGGGCGCACGCGGGATGCGCGCCTCGGCATGGGGCTTGGGGCGGCCAGCGGTTTCAGGATGCCCGTTCACGGTGATATCGGCGATATAGATCAAGAGCTTGGTCGCCCTGTCACGGCGCTTCTTGAAGGCGAAAAGCGCGGGCGTGGTATCGATGAATTTGGTGGTATAGCTGTTGTCGAGAAAGGTGGGGTGTTTCAGCAGGTTGATGACGAATTCGATATTCGTGGCCACGCCGCGGATGCGAAACTCGCGCAAGGCCCGGTCCATCCGCGCAATCGCTTTTTCCGGCGTTTGCGCATGGGCGGTCACCTTGACCAAAAGACTGTCATAATAGCGCGTGATCACGCCGCCCGCGTAAGCCGTGCCGCCATCAAGCCTTATGCCGTTGCCGGTGGCCGAGCGGTAGGCATTCAAGCGCCCGTAATCGGGGATGAAGTTGTTCAAAGGGTCTTCGGTGGTGACGCGGCATTGCAGGGCGTGGCCGTTCAGCTTGATATCCTCTTGCCGCGCCACTCCGGTGGCCTCACTCAGAGATTTGCCCTCGGCAATCAGGATTTGCGCCTGCACGATGTCGATGCCGGTGACTTCCTCGGTGACGGTGTGTTCGACCTGAACGCGCGGGTTCACCTCGATGAAAAAGAACTGCTGGCTGTCCATATCCATCAGAAACTCGACGGTGCCCGCACATTCATAGCCGACATGGGCGCAGATGCGGCGGCCCAGATCGCAAACTTCGGCGCGTTGCGCCTCGGTCAGATAGGGGGCGGGGGCGCGCTCGACCACCTTTTGATTGCGCCGTTGCACGGTGCAATCGCGCTCGAACAGATGAAAGATTTCGCCGTGCTTGTCGCCCAATATCTGCACTTCAACATGGCGGGCGCGCAGGATCATCTTTTCCAGATAGCCCTCGCCATTGCCAAAGGCGGCCTCGGCCTCGCGTCGGCCTTCGCGCACCTTGTCGACCAGTTCCGCCTCGGACAGGATCGGACGCATGCCGCGCCCGCCGCCGCCCCATGACGCCTTGAGCATCAGGGGATAGCCGACCGCTGCGGCCTCACGTTTGATCGCCTCAAAATCATCGCCCAGAACTTCGGTGGCCGGGATCACCGGCACGCCTGCGGCCATCGCCACCCGGCGGGCCGAGGCCTTGTCGCCCAACTGGCGCATGGTTTCGGCGCGCGGGCCGATAAAGGTGATGCCCGCCTGATCGCAGGCATCAACGAAATCAGGGTTCTCTGACAGCAGGCCATAGCCCGGATGGATCGCATCGGCACCGCAATCGCGCGCCACGCGAATGATCTCGGGGATCGACAGATAGGCCCCCACCGGCGACAGGCCCTTGCCGATCAGATAGGCCTCATCGGCCTTGAAACGGTGCAGGCCCAGCTTGTCTTCCTCGGCATAGACGGCAACCGTCTTTTTGCCCATCTCATTGGCGGCGCGCATCACGCGAATGGCAATCTCACCGCGATTGGCGATCAGGATTTTCTTGAACTCGGTCATGGGCGGCACCTTTTGGTGAGGACGTGGCGGCACTCTATCCATGCCGCAATGCAGCGCAAGGGCGCATTACGCCCTTGATCGAACCGAAAACGACAGGCCTGCGGGCGTATTATTTGATCAAAATGGTCCTTTGCGCCCCGGTCTGACCGGATCAATCCCCGCGCGGCACCTGACGGTTTGACAGCGGCACTTCTTTTAGAACGAAAGCAAAGGCCAATCCCACCAAGGCAAGACCCATCGCAACCAGATAGATCGGGTGGATTGCATGAACCACTTGTGCCGCCATCGCGGCGCGCAGTTCGGGGGCAAGCTGCGCCAGAGTTTGCGGGTTGAACCCCGATTGCTCGGTCCCCACACCTTCGGCCATCCTTGCCGCAAACATCGCGCCAAAGGCCGCCACGCCCAGCGAGGCCCCGGTTTGGCGCAGCATGATCCCCGCCGC
>CBDUEF010000306.1:0-3887 GCA_965366095.1 uncultured Cypionkella sp.
GATGCGGCGCTGGGTGGTGGTGGAACCACAGCGGGCGCGGGTGGCGCCGGGGATGTTTTGGGGGGTGATCGCCGGGTTCACCAGTTTCATCAGCCATTCCGGTGGGCCGCCGTATCAGGTTTACACCCTGCCTTTGGGCATGAAAAAGGCGGTTTATGCCGGAACTTCGACCATCGCCTTTGCCTATGTCAATGCGATCAAGCTGATCCCCTATGCGATGCTTGGGCAGATCACCGTTCATTCGCTGGGAAAGGTGCTGGTGCTGATGCCCGTGGCGGGGCTTTCGGTGTTTTTGGGGGTGCGGCTGGTGAAATGGCTGCCGGAGCGGGTGTTTTTTCTGGCGGTAACATGGGCCTTGCTGGCGGTTTCGGTGAAATTGCTGTGGGATGGGGCGCAGGCTTTGTAAGGCGATGCTGCGTTGCGGCAAATTTCTGCTTGCTGAATCTGTTGGAATGGGGCTTCTTTGCGCAAGAATATTACCTGGAGAGAATCGTGAGTTCACGCCCCTATCGCTCGATATTGTATATTCCTGGATCGAATGCGCGGGCGATCGAGAAGGCGCGGGGGCTGGCTTGCGATGCGGTGATCCTTGATCTGGAGGATGCGGTAAGCCCCGATGAGAAGGTGCGCGCGCGCGAAGTTCTGGCGGAGGTGTTGCAGACGGCAGAGTTCGGGCATCGGCTGCGGATTGTGCGGGTGAATGGGGTGGATACCGTTTGGGGGGCCGAGGATCTTGCGGTTTTTGCGCATCATCCGGGGGTTGATGCGCTGTTGATCCCCAAGGTCAATTCGGACGCGGATCTGGATGTGCCGGGGGCGAAGCCCTTGTGGGCGATGATGGAGACGGCGCTGGGGATGCTGAAAGCGGCCGAGATTGCGGCGCATCCGCGCTTGCAGGGCATGGTGATGGGCACCAATGATCTGGCCAAGGAATTGGGATCGCGCCCGCGCGCGGATCGTTTGCCAATGCAGGCGGGCTTGGGCCTGTGTCTGTTGGCGGCGCGCGCCTATGGGCGGGTGATTGTGGACGGGGTTTACAATGCCTTTCGGGATGAGGCCGGGTTGCGGGCGGAATGTGAGCAGGGCCGCGATATGGGTTTTGACGGCAAAACCCTGATCCATCCGGCGCAACTGGCGATTGCCAATGCCGCCTTTGCGCCGCAGGAGGACGAGCTGGAATTGGCGCGGCGGCAGATTGCGGCCTTTGCCGAGGCGCAGGCGCTGGGGCAAGGCGTTGCCGTTGTGGATGGTAAGATCGTGGAAAACCTGCATATCGTGACGGCGCGGGCGATGTTGGCAAAAGCCGGTGCCATCGCCGCCATGGGGGTTTGATATGCTGATACTGACGCTTGGGGTCGCAGTTTGGGCCTATTCGCATCTGATGAAACGGGTGACTCCGGGGTTTCGCGCCGGGCTTGGCGATAATACCGGCAGGCTGGTGGCCACGGTGCTAAGCTTTGTGGCCATCGCGCTGATGATCTATGGCTATCGTAGTGCGGACGTGGTGCAACTCTGGCAACCGCCCGTATTCATGCGCCATATCAATAACATGCTGATGTTGATCGCGGTGATCATGCTGAATATGGGCCGCTATCCCGGGGTGTTGCGCACAAAAATGCGCCATCCGATGCTGGGCGCGGTCAAGGTATGGGCGCTGGCGCATTTGCTGGTGAATGGCGATCTGGCAAGCGTGATTTTGTTTGGCGGCATGCTGGCCTGGGCGGTGGTGGATATGATCATGATCAACAAGATGAACCCGCCCTGGCAGCGCCCGGCAGCGGGGCCGGTGGTGAATGATGCGATTTACATCGCGCTGTCATTGGTGCTGTTTGGCGTGATCGGCTATATCCATATCTGGCTGGGCTATAATCCTTTTGGGTGATCCATGAAACTTTACCGCTTTCTGTCTGACGATGACACTTCGGCCTTTTGCCACAAGATCACGGCGGCGCTGAACAAGGGTTGGGCGCTGCAAGGCAACCCGACCTATGCCTTTGATGCGGCGCGGGGCGTGATGCGTTGCGGGCAGGCGGTGGTGAAAGAGGTGCCGGGGATTTACGCGCCCGACACAAAACTGGGCGAGCATTAGGCGATGATGAAAACCAATCCGGGGCGGTTTTTTGAGGATTACACCCTTGGGGAGGTGATCACCCATGCAGTGCCGCGCACGCTGTCGGGGGGCGAGCGGGCGCTCTATCACGCGCTTTATCCGGCGCGCGGCGCGCTTTATTCTTCGGATAAATTCGCCAAATCCTGCGGTTTGCCTATGGCGCCCTTTGATGATCTGATCCTGTTTCATACGGTCTTTGGCAAGACCGTGCCCGATATCAGCCTGAACGCGATCGCCAATCTTGGCTATGCCGAGGGGCGCTGGTTGCGGCCGGTTTATCCGGGCGAAACGCTGCGCTCGGAAAGCACGGTTATCGGGTTGAAAGAGAACTCGAACCGGCAATCGGGGGTGGTTTATGTGCGCACGCGCGGGCTTGATAGCGATGACGAGCCGGTGCTGGAATATGTGCGCTGGGTGATGGTGCGCAAGCGCGATTTCTCGTCGATTCCGCCGGCGGCGGTGGTGCCGCAACTGGCAAGCGTGGTGGTGCCCGAAGCTTTGCACATCCCCAAACGGCTGGATTTCAGCCGCTATGATTTCGCCCTTGCAGGCGCGCCGCACCGTTTGAGCGATTATGCGGCGGGTGAGGTGATTGACCATGTCGACGGCGTCACCATCGAAGAGGCCGAGCATATGATGGCGACACGGCTGTGGCAAAACACCGCCAAGGTGCATTTTGATGCCACACAGCGGGCGGATGGCAAGCGGTTGATCTACGGTGGCCATGTGATTTCCTTGGCGCGGGCGCTGTCGTTCAACGGCTTGGCGAATGTGCAGATGATTGTCGGCTTGAACGCGGGCGCGCATGTAAACCCTTGTTTTGCGGGTGACACTGTGCGGGCCTGGTCGGAAGTTTTGGACAAGGCCGAAACGGATGCGCCGGGCGTGGGCGCGATCCGCTTGCGGCTGGTGGCGACCAAAGGGGCTGCAGGGGCCTTGCGCGGGGCGGATGGAAAATATCTGCCCGAGGTGCTGCTGGATCTGGATTATTGGGCCTTGATGCCGCTTTGACCGATTTTATAGCCTGATGCTGCCTGCCGTGCAATTTTGCCCGATTTTCTTGGAGAGATGAAATGCGCATCGTTTTAGCCCTCGCTGTATTGTTTGGAATGACTGCTCCAGCAATGGCGCAGACGGTTTATCAGTTTCCTGACGATGAGGATGAATCTGTCTTTATCGTCAACGAGGTGATCGCAACCTTTTATCACGAACTGGGTCACGCGCTGATTGACGTGCTGCAATTGCCGGTGCTGGGCAAGGAAGAGGATGCGGCCGACCATCTTTCGGTGATCTTGATGAATGACATCTGGGATGAGGAATCCGCGGCGGCGGTGCTTGCCAGCGATGCCACCGCCTATGCCTTGATGGCCGAGCAGCGCCAAGCAGGGGGGCAGGAGCCGGCCTATGCTGACGAACACAGTCTGGACATGCAGCGGTATTACAACGTCGTTTGCCTGTTTTACGGCGCCAATCCTGACAAGCGTCAACAGTTGGCAGATGATCTGGGTTTGCCGGCAGAACGGGCTGCGCGCTGTCCGGCGGAATGGGATGCGGCGGCGGGTTCTTGGAATGCGCTGCTCAAGGATGCCACGCCGGGAGGCGGCACTGTCGAGCTTGAGATGGCCGAGGGGCAAGTGGGCCTTCCTTTGGCCAATGTGCTTGCCGAAGAAGTCAAGTCGATCAACGAACGCATCGGCCTGCCGCAAAAGGTAACCGTGATCGTGGCCGATTGCGGTGAGGCCAACGCTTTTTACAATCCTGAGAACCACAGCATTAC
>CBDUEF010000307.1:0-3887 GCA_965366095.1 uncultured Cypionkella sp.
CCTTTGTTTTGCCGATCATGGCTTGGGTTGCCATTCCCTTCAATGACGGCTGGGTGATTTCCGACATCAATGTCGCAGTGCTGTATATTTTCGCTGTCTCCTCGCTTGAGGTTTACGGCGTGATCATGGGCGGTTGGGCGTCGAACTCGAAATACCCCTTCCTTGGCTCGTTGCGGTCCGCCGCGCAGATGATTTCCTATGAGGTGTCGCTGGGGCTGATCATCATTGGCGTGATCATCACCACCGGCAGCCTCAATTTCGGCGATATCGTGCGGGCGCAGGATGGAAATTACGGGTTTCTGAACTGGTATTGGCTGCCACATCTGCCGATGGTGGTTCTGTTCTTCATCTCGGCGCTGGCTGAAACCAACCGCCCGCCCTTCGATCTGCCCGAGGCGGAATCTGAACTGGTGGCGGGCTACCAGGTCGAATATTCCTCGACGCCTTTCTTGCTGTTCATGATCGGCGAGTTGATGGCCGTGGTTTTGATGTGCGCGCTGCTGTCGATTCTGTTCTTTGGTGGCTGGCTGTCACCGATTCCGGGGCTGCCGGATGGTATCCTGTGGCTGATCCTCAAGATGCTGTTCTTCTTCTTCCTCTTCGCCATGGTAAAGGCCATCGTGCCGCGCTACCGCTATGACCAGTTGATGCGCATTGGCTGGAAGGTGTTCCTGCCGCTGTCACTCTTCTGGGTGGTTCTGGTGTCGTTTTTGGCGAAATACGAAGTGTTGGGCGGGCTTTGGGCACGCTGGACGGTGGGAGGCTAAGCATGAGCAATATCGACTGGACCCGTGCGACGAAATACTTCCTGCTCTCGGATTTTCTGGGCGGCTTCAAACTTGGGATGAAGTATTTCTTCGCCCCAAAGGCAACGATCAACTATCCGCATGAGAAGGGGCCGCTGAGCCCGCGCTTTCGGGGGGAGCATGCGCTGCGGCGCTATCCCAATGGGGAAGAGCGCTGCATTGCCTGCAAGCTGTGTGAAGCCGTTTGCCCCGCCCAGGCGATTACCATCGACGCCGAGCCGCGTGAGGATGGCAGCCGCCGCACCACGCGCTATGACATTGATATGACCAAATGTATCTATTGCGGCTTCTGCCAAGAGGCCTGTCCGGTGGATGCGATTGTCGAGGGGCCGAATTTCGAATTCGCAACCGAAACCCGCGAAGAGCTGTTTTACGACAAAGCGAAACTGCTTGATAACGGCGCGCGTTGGGAAGCCGAAATTGCCCGCAATCTTGAACTTGATGCGCCCTATCGGTGAGGTTCTCAAATGACTGACTCGTTCACCCAGATTTTCAAGCAGATGATGGAGCAGGGCCAGCAGATGGCGGCAGCCTTTAAGCCTGCGTTGGAAGGCGTGGATGTGAAAGGGTTTGAAAAACTCTTTCCGACCATGCCCAAAGATATGCTTGAGGCTTGGTTCGGCAAGACTTTCAACCCCGAAGGCCTTGATGCCCGCACCCGGCTGTTGGTGACGATTGCGGCGCTGACCGTGCTTGGCGCGCAGGCCGAGCCGCAAATGCGCTTGACGGTGAAGCAGGCGCTGTCTGCCGGGGCAACCAAACGCGAGATCGCCGAGGTGATCTGGCAGATGTCGATGTTCGGCGGCTTGCCCGCCATGCAAAAGGCGCTTGAAATTGCGCAATCCGTCTTTGCAGAAACCGAGGAGAAAGCGCCATGACCATTGCTGATCTGGCTTTCTACGCCTTTGCCACGGTGCTGGTGAGCGCGGGGCTTTTGGTGACGCTGTCGCGCAACCCGGTCCATTCGGTGCTGTGGCTGATCTTGACTTTTCTGTCGGCCTCGGGGCTGTTTGTGCTGCTCGGTGCCGAGTTTGTGGCGATGCTGTTGGTCATCGTTTATGTTGGTGCGGTGGCGGTGCTGTTCTTGTTCGTGGTGATGATGCTGGATGTGGATTTCGCCGCGTTAAAGGGCGAAATGAGTCGCTATATGCCGCTGGGCCTGTTGGTGGGCGTGGTGATCATCATGCAACTGGTGCTGGGAATCGGGGCCTGGGTGCAGGCCGATGGTGCTTTGGGTTTGCGCGCCGCAGTGACGCCTGATGCGGCGCAGGTGGAAAACACCCGCGCCCTGGGCCTGCTGATCTATGACAAATATCTGATGTTGTTCCAATTGGCGGGCTTGATCCTGTTGGTTGCAATGATTGGTGCGATTGTCTTGACGCTGCGCCATCGCAAGGATGTGAAACGGCAAAATGTGCTGCATCAGATGTGGCGCGATCCGGCCAAAGCGATGGAGTTGATCGACGTAAAGCCGGGGCAGGGACTTTGAAGATGGTATTTCAGGGAGGTGAACATATGAAGAAGATTTTTCTTTCTACCGTTGTCCTGATGATGATCTCGGGCGCGGCGATGGCTGACACCAAGCAGGTGGTGCGCGATCTGAAGAAATGCGGCTCTGAGGCCACCAATGAATTTGGCAAACATCGTGAAAACCCGGCGATTGACGAGGGCAATGGTTATGTCGGCTTCGAGGTCGAGGACACCGATGCCAAAGGCACGAAAGAGCGTTACACGCTGGTCAATTGCGCCACCCGCAAGATGGTGCAATTGAAGGCGGAATATCTTCTGACGGAGTCCTCCAAGGGCCTGCCGGGGCATGGCGATCTTTTCGCTTTTATGGACGGGCTGCGCAAAAAGAAGAAGATCGCCAATGAGGATTTGCTGGTGACCAATGGCAAGCGGGCTGGCTATGAGGTGGTTCGCGGGACATTGCCGAAGAAATACGGCGGGAAAGCACGGCGCGGCGATTGTGGGTGTGCGCTATATTATCCTGAAACCATGCAATAGCCGGCGTGGCGGGGGTAATCCCCGCCCGACTGATCTAAAGAATGACGACAACGGGCAAAGACCCGGAGGGACGAAGATGGTAGGACTTGAGCATTATCTGATCGTGGCGGCGGCGCTGTTCGTCATCGGGATTTTCGGCATCTTCCTCAACCGGAAGAATGTGATCGTGATCCTGATGTCGATCGAGTTGATGCTGCTGGCGGTCAATATCAACTTTGTCGCCTTCTCGTCCTTCATGGGCGATCTGGTGGGGCAGGTGTTCACCATGTTCGTGCTGACCGTGGCGGCTGCCGAGGCCGCGATTGGTCTGGCCATTCTGGTGGTGTTCTTCCGCAACCGTGGCACCATCGACGTCGAAGATGTCAACGTGATGAAGGGCTGAGACCATGGATTATCAACTCAGCGCCACCATCACCTTGTTTGCGCCGCTGGTCGGCTCGCTGATCTGCGGCTTTGGCTGGCGGTTTATTGGCGAGCGGGCGGGGCAGGTTTTGACCACTGGCCTCTTGTTTCTGGCAGCCGTTCTTAGCTGGTATATCTTCCTGACCTTTCAGGGTGATACCCAGCACATCACGCTGCTGCGCTGGATCGAATCCGGCAGTCTGTCGACCGATTGGGGCATCCGGCTCGACCGGATGACGGCGATCATGCTGGTCGTGGTGAACTCTGTGTCGGCCTTGGTTCACATGTATAGCCTTGGCTACATGGCGCATGACGAGAATTGGTCTCATGGCGAGGCCTATAAGGCGCGGTTCTTTGCTTACCTGTCGTTCTTTACCTTTGCGATGCTGATGCTGATCACCAGCGATAATTTGGTCCAGATGTTCTTTGGCTGGGAGGGCGTGGGCGTCGCCTCATACTTGCTGATCGGGTTTTACTATAAGAAACCCAGCGCCAATGCGGCGGCGATCAAGGCCTTTGTGGTCAACCGGGTCGGCGATTTCGGCTTTGCCTTGGGGATTTTCGGGCTGTTTTATCTGACGGACTCTATCCGGCTGGATGATGTCTTTGCGGCGGCACCGAAACTGGCCGAGACGCAGTTGCATTTCCTTTGGGCCGATTGGAATGCGGCGA
>CBDUEF010000308.1:0-3886 GCA_965366095.1 uncultured Cypionkella sp.
AAGTGAAGCTATGGGCGCGGGGGAAACCTCGCGCCTTTTCTTACAGATAGGGCGGTGTGCAGGCCGAAACCACCAGCGCCTCACGGTCCCCAAGATTGCGAAAGCGATGTGGAGCGGTCGAGTCGAACAGATAGCTGTCACCGACCTTCAGCACGGCAACCTCGTCACCCACCGTGACCTCGATTTCACCAGCGATCACGACACCGCCTTCATGCGAAACATGCTCCAGCATTTGCGCGCCGGTATCGGCCCCTGGCTCATATTTCTCATAGAGGATTTGCAGATTATGCGCCTTTGCATCGCCGACCTGCTGCAAGGTGATCTTGCCACGCACATCGCCCATCGTCGCGTAGAGTTTCGTTGTAAGATCACGCAAATCCTGCGGTTTGAAGAAGACCGCTTGTGTGATTGGGGCGTCGGGTTCGAAAAACTCGGACATGCTGACACCAAGCCCGCCCAGTATTTTGCGCAATGACGCCACCGACGGGCTGGAACGGTTGGTTTCGATCATCGAAATCTGGCCATGCGGCACTCCCGCCGCTTCGGCCAATTGGCGTTGAGACAGCTGCGCGGCTTGCCGCATCTCGCGAAGTCTTTGACTGACGTTGAATTCTAGCATGCTGGGCCCGTTGTTTTGTCTTGTTTACGACTTGTGGTTCCTGCGCACAATCCTTTGTTCTCTAGCGCATGGAATACACATCTTTATTGCGCAGTATATTGCGCGGTTGTATTGCAAATATAGATCACCTTCAGGAGGCCGCCATGACCGAATCCGCCCAACTTGCCGCCCGTAAAACTGATGCCGTTGCGCGAGGTGTCGGCACCCGCAACATCTATGCTGTGCGTGCGGAAAATGCCGAGTTGTGGGATGCCGATGGCAAGCGTTTCATTGATTTTGCCGCAGGCATTGCGGTGAACAACACCGGTCACAGACACCCAAAGGTGATGGCTGCGGTGGCCGAACAGGCGCAGGCTTTTACCCATACCTGTTTCCACGTCGCACCCTATGAAAGTTATATCTCGCTGGCTGAACGTCTAAATGCAGCAACTCCAGGCGATTTCCCCAAGAAAACCATGCTGGTAACCACCGGCGCCGAAGCGGTTGAAAATGCAATCAAGATGGCGCGGGCCTTTACAGGTCGCTCTGGTGTGATCGCATTTTCCGGCGCCTTTCATGGCCGCACCCTTTTGGGCATGGCGCTGACCGGCAAGGTGGCGCCCTACAAAAAGGGCTTTGGCGCGATGCCGCCCGAAATTGCCCACGCGCCGTTTCCAAATCCGATGCATGGGGTCACCGAGGCCGAGGCGATTGCCCAGCTTGAACGGCTTTTTGCGTCTTCGGTTGATCCCGAACGCATTGCGGCAATCATCATTGAGCCGGTACAGGGCGAAGGGGGTTTCACGATAGCGCCGTTCAGTTTCCTGCGCGCTTTGCGCGATATTTGTGATCAGCACGGCATCGTTTTCATCGCAGATGAGGTGCAGGCGGGCATGGCGCGCACCGGGCGGATGTTCGGTTTCGATCATTCTGGCGTGGCACCCGATCTGGTCACGATGGCCAAAGGGCTGGCAGGGGGTTTCCCGCTGTCGGCGGTGACGGGGCGCGCTGACATTGTCGATGCGCCAAGCCCTGGAGGCGTAGGAGGAACCTATGCCGGCAATCCTTTGGCGGTCGCTGCGGCGCATGCGGTTTTGGATGTCATCGCCGAAGAAAACCTCTGCGCGCGCGCAACCGAAATCGGTGACGTGATCCGCGCCCGCCTCACGCAAATTGCAGCGCGTCAGGGCATGGAGTGTATTGGGGAGGTGCGCGGGCTTGGCGCGATGAACGCCTTTGAATTGGTTCGCGCGCGCGAAACCAATGCGCCCGATGCGGCTCTGACCTCGGCGATTGTGGCCGAAGCCGAGGCGCGCGGCCTGATCCTGCTGTCTTGCGGCACCCGCTATAATGTCATTCGTCTGCTGCCGCCGCTGACCATTCCAATGGATCAACTGCAGGAGGCGCTGGATATCATCGAGGCCTCGATTGAGGCCGCGGTGATGAAGCAGGGCGCCTAATCTCATCCCAATGCATTGAAAGTATTTGATATGACGCAAACGCATCTCAATCTGATTGGTGGCGCATGGGTCGCGGGCGATCACCTGACGGAAAACCGCAACCCCTCAGATCTGAGTGATCTGATTGGTCACTATGCTGCGGGGACGCCTGATGATGTGGCGCGTGCGGTCGAGGCAGCTTTGGCTGCGCAGCCCGCTTGGTTGCGCCAAGGGCCACAGGTGCGCGCCGATCTTCTCGGTCGCATCGCCGACGCTATTGAGGTGCGCAGCGTCGAACTTGGGACGATGTTGGCGCGCGAAGAGGGCAAAATCCTGCCCGAAGCCGTTGGCGAAGTGCGGCGCGCGGCGCAGATATTTCGGTTCTATGCCGGAGAGGCGCTGCGGATAGCGGGCGAGGCGCTGGCTTCGGTGCGTGCAGACGTCGATGTTACCGTGACGCGCGACCCTCTCGGCGTGGTGGGTCTGATCACGCCTTGGAATTTTCCCGCAGCGATTCCAGCGTGGAAAATTGCGCCCGCACTGGCCTATGGCAACGCAGTGGTTCTGAAACCTGCGGATCTGGTTCCAGGCACAGCGCATCTTTTGGCTCAGATTATCCATGACGCGGGCTGTCCGGCGGGGCTTTTCAATTTGGTCATGGGGCCCGGGTCTGTCGTTGGAAATGCGATGATTGAGCATCCTGAGATCGCCGGAATTTCCTTTACCGGGTCGGTGCAGACGGGGCGGTCGATTGCACGGTCAGCCTTGACGGATATGAAGAAAATCCAACTTGAGATGGGTGGTAAAAACCCGATGGTGGTGCTGAACGATGCCGATCTGGATTTGGCGGTTGCGGCCTGTCTGAACGGCGCGTTTTTCTCAACAGGACAGCGTTGCACGGCCTCTTCACGTTTGATTGTCGAGGACGGTATTCACGATGCCTTCGTGAAAAAGCTGGCGGCGCAGATGGTTGCGCTGCGGGTGGGGCCGGCGCTTGACGCGACCAGCCAGATCGGGCCGGTGGCATCGGCACAACAACTCAAGAGCAATCTTGCCTATGTCGATCTTGCGCGGGCAGAAGGCTGCGACGTGATCGGTGGTGCGCGGGTGAACGGACCTACGGAGGGCTATTTTCAGCAGCCTGCGCTGTTTCTCGGCGCGAACAACCAAATGCGGGTGGCGCGCGAAGAGATCTTTGGCCCCTGCGCAACGGTGATCCGGGTTCAGGATTTTGATGAGGCCTTGGCGGTGGCCAATGACAGCCCGTTTGGCTTGTCGGCTGGTATTTGCACCGCGTCCTTGTACGCAGCACGCGCGTTTCGGCAAGGCGCAAAGGCGGGGATGGTTATGGTTAATCTGCCGACTGCGGGCGTTGATTATCATGTGCCATTCGGCGGCACCAAAGGCAGCTCTTATGGTGCCCGCGAGCAGGGCCGCTATGCCGCCGAATTCTATACCACCGTAAAAACCTCTTATATATTCGCGGGTTAGGACATGGGAAAAGATCTGATTTTTACCATAAATCCTGGCACCACCACGACGCGGATCGGGTTGTTTGAACCAAAGGGCGCCGAAGTGATTTCGGTGTTGGAACAAACGATCGACCATGACGAAGCCGTGATGGCAGGGTTCGCGACCATTGCCGACCAACTGTCGTTTCGCGCTGGCGCATTGCAGACATTCTTGTCTGCCGTGCCCGGTGGTGTGCGGTTGGCGGCTGTGGCAGGGCGCGGTGGAATGCTGTCGCCAGTGCCGTCGGGGGTGATCGCGGTCAATGACGCGCTGGTCGATTTCGCGCTGCATCGGCCCGTGCATTCGCATGCCTCAAACCTTGGCGCACCTTTGGCGC
>CBDUEF010000309.1:0-3879 GCA_965366095.1 uncultured Cypionkella sp.
CTGCGCTCTGACCGTATGGCGGTGGTGCCGGGGGCTGATGGCTGGCCGATGGCCTATGATTACACCGTCAGCGGCCGCGCCGACCGTTTTCCAATGTCGGAAGATCATCAGCCGATCTGCCATATCAAGACCTTCCACCCGTCCGATGATCACTATGGCCTGTCACCCCTACAGGCGGCGGCGGTGGCGATTGATGTGCATGGCTCGGCCTCTACCTGGTCAAAGGCGCTTTTGGACAATGCCGCCCGGCCTTCCGGTGCGATCGTTTACAAGGGCGCGGATGGGCAATCGCAGCTGAGTTCCGATCAATACGACCGGCTTTTGTCGGAAATGGAATCGCATCACCAAGGCGCGCGCAACGCCGGTCGCCCGATGCTCCTGGAAGGCGGTCTCGATTGGAAACCGATGGGCTTTTCGCCTGCCGATATGGAGTTTCACCAGACCAAAGAGGCCGCCGGGCGCGAGATTGCCATTGCTTTCGGGGTGCCGCCGATGCTGATGGGCATCCGGGGTGACGCCACCTATGCCAATTATCAAGAGGCCAACCGCGCGTTTTTCCGACTCACCGTGCTGCCTTTGGTCACAAGGGTGACGGCGGGGCTGTCGCATTGGCTGTCCAGCTTTACCGGCGAGATGGTGGAACTGCGCCCCGATCTCGATCAAGTGCCGGCGCTGTCGGATGAGCGTGATCAGCAATGGGCGCGGGTGGGCCGGGCCGAATTCCTGACCCCTGCCGAGAAGCGCGCGATCCTGGGCCTGCCGCCGCTGCCGGAGGCGCCATGAGCCCCAGAAAGCCCAGCGAGGGCTCGCGGTTCTTATACGACAGTTTCGATGCGGCCTCTGCGCGCATCGAGGCGAATGAGCGCTTGGCCGAAGAACGCTGGGCCGCTCTGGATTACCGTTTGGCACAGATAGATGCGGTGCTGGAGCGGTTGGAAAAACGGATTTGGGTCGGCGTCTTTGGTGTGGCGGCCTTCCTTTTGGCCCAGATGGCCGAGACGCTGCTGACGGCGGCAATCAAATGAGGTGCAAGATGGAATCGCAGGCCCCGGAACGCAAATATACCCTGCCCGAGGCGGGGCTGGTGATCACCGATGGCCTTGGCGTCTCGGGCTATGCCAGCCTGTTTGGTCTGCGCGATCAGGGCGGCGATGTGGTGCAAAAGGGCGCCTATGCCGCCAGCCTGAAACGGCTGTCGCAGGCAGGGCGCGGGGTGAAAATGCTTTGGCAGCACGACCCGGCCCAGCCCATCGGCATCTGGGACGAGGTGCGCGAGGATGCGACCGGCCTTTGGGTCAAGGGCCGGATCCTCACCGAGGTCGACAAGGGCCGCGAGGCTGCGGCCTTGCTGGCGGCGGGGGCGATTGATGGGCTGTCCATCGGCTATCGCACCGTCAGGGCCGAACGCGATGGCAAAGGGCAGCGCCTTTTGTCCGAGCTGGAGCTTTGGGAGGTGTCGCTGGTGACCTTCCCGATGCTTCCCGAGGCACGGGTTTCTGCCAAGGGCGCAAGCCTTGAGGCCGAGACCTGGCAGCATCTGGCCGAGGCCGTCACGGCGGCGCGCCAGTCATTGGCCACGCGGAGTTAGGCGCGGCTTTCACGACACCACCAAAGGAACACATGATGACCGAGACCAAGGCTCGGGTCGGGGAAAGCTTGCCCACGGCCGAAGCAAAAGACCTGCATCCGGGTGCGGAAGTGAAATCCGCCATGGCTGGATTTTTGAACGCCTTCAATGGCTTTCAAAGCGACGTTAAATCTGCATTGCAACAACAGGAAGAGCGACTGACCATGTTGGACAAGAAAACCACCACCTATGCACGCCCAGCCCTTTCGGCCCATGCCGAGCTGGATGTGCCCCATAAAAAGGCCTTTGGCGCCTATTTGCGCTCGGGCGATGATGACGGCATGCGCGGCCTTGTGCTGGAAGGCAAGGCGATGTCAACGGCTGTGGCCGCCGATGGTGGCTATCTGGTCGATCCGCAAACCGCCGACACCATCCGCTCGATGCTGGTGTCCACCTCATCCCTGCGCGCCGTTGCCAATGTGGTGCAGGTTGAATCGACCTCGTTCGATGTGCTGATCGACCGCTCCGAGGTTGGCTCCGGCTGGGCCACTGAAGCCGCAGCCCAGACCGAGACGGGAACCCCCACCATCGAGCGCATTTCGATCCGGCTTTACGAGCTGTCAGCGATGCCCAAGGCCAGCCAGCGCCTGCTTGACGATTCCGCCTTTGATGTCGAAGGCTGGCTTGCTGGCAAGATCGCCACCCGCTTCATCCGCGCCGAGGCCTCTGCCTTCATCAGTGGCGACGGTATCGACAAGCCCAAAGGCATCCTTTTGCCGACCAAAGTGGCCAATGCGTCCTGGACTTGGGGCAATATCGGCTACATCCCGACCGGGGCTGCGGCAGATTTCGCGCCGACCAATTCGGTCGATTGCATCATCAGCCTGATCTATGCGCTGGGGGCAGATTACCGCGCCAATGCCAGCTTCATCATGAACTCGAAAACCGCGGGTGCGGTGCGCAAGATGAAGGATGCCGATGGCCGCTTTATGTGGTCGGACGGCTTGGCTGCGGCAGAGCCTGCGCGGCTGATGGGCTATCCGGTGCTGATCTGCGAGGACATGCCCGATATCGCGGCAAACGCCTATGCGATGGCCTTTGGCGATTTCAAATCGGCCTATACCATCGCCGAACGCCCCGATCTGCGCATCCTGCGCGATCCGTTCTCGGCCAAGCCCAACGTGCTGTTCTATGCCTCCAAGCGCGTTGGGGGTGATGTGACCGACTTTGCGGCGCTCAAACTTTTGAAAATCGCGGTGTCCTAACCGGCACTTCGCGAGTTTGGCCCTCGGGCCAAACCTTTGGACGCGCGCCCCCCCGCGCCGCCTAGCTGCTCCCCCTCTGTCCGAGAGGTGCGGGGCGCGCGCGTCCACTGCCACCAGCCAAGGGATCGGAGATCACGCATGATGCTGACTGAATTGACCACTGTTTCCCTTGCCGCCCTGCCGATGCAGGGGTTCAAGGATCACCTGCGATTGGGCAGCGGCTTTGCCGAGGACGGGTTGCAAGACGGCCTGTTGGAGCGCCACCTGCGCGCAGCGATTGCCGCGATCGAGGGCAGGATCGGCAAGGTTTTGCTGACCAAACGCCTGAAACTGGCGCTGAATGATTGGCGCGGGCGCGATGAGCAACCCTTGCCGGTTGCCCCGGTGGCGGCGCTGGTCTCGGTTTCGCTGATCGACGCCGCCGGTGTTGTCACCCCAGTCGATCCAGCCCGCTATCGCCTGATCGCCGATCAACAGCGCCCAAAACTCCGCGGCCTTGGCCTTTCCTTGCCCACTGTTCCCAATGACGGCCGCGCCGAGGTGGTGTTTGACGCGGGCTTTGGCGCGACTTGGGCCGATATTCCCCCCGATCTGGCGCAAGCGGTGTTCCTTTTGGCCAGCGAATATTACGAGGTCCGCCACGAGGGTGACGCCCGTGTTGCAGGTCTGCCCTTTGCGGTGCAGACCCTGATCGAGCGCTGGCGCAATGTGCGGGTTTTGGGCGGGGGCGCGGCATGAGCGCCCCGGTCCTGAACCGCCCGCTGGTGTTGGAGGCCCCCGAGCGGCTGGCCGATGGCGCGGGCGGCTTTACCCTGACATGGGCCGCGCTTGGCACGCTTTGGGCCGAGGTGGTGCCGGGATCAGGCCGCGAGGCGGCGGGCGTCGAGGTCACCACCGCGCAAGTGCCCTACCGCATCACCACCCGCGCCGCGCCCATCGGCTCGTCCCAGCGCCCCAAGGCTGAACAACGCCTGCGCGACGGCGCCCGCATCTTCACCATTCTGGCCGTCAGCGAACGCGATGCGCGCGGCCAATATCTGACCTGTT
>CBDUEF010000310.1:0-3873 GCA_965366095.1 uncultured Cypionkella sp.
TCTTTGGCAAAATGCTCGTATTAACACTCAGAATCGCTGGAACGAAGCAGCGAAAACACCATAATGCCGGATCGAAAATCTTTTCCCTATCTGGTGAAAATCAGCGCCAATCCGCAGATAGCAAGCAAAGCACCAAACCAGCTTAGCAGCGAGGGGCGCTGCCCGGTGCGCAGCCACAAGAGCGGCAGAATGATCACCGGAGAGGTGGCCGATAGAGTCGAGATAATCCCGGTTTTTGCGCCTTGCAGGGCATAGAGAAACAGCGTCATGCCGACCAGAAGGCCGATCACGGCGGTGCCCGCGGTGAGCAAAAGCACCTGGCGCGACGGCGGGGCCGGGCGTAAGGGCGCGGACGGCAGGGTGGCGAGAAAGCCCATCGAGAGGCCAGAGGCCCCCACGCGCAACAGCGATGCAAGATAGGGATCAATCCCCGAGGCCATGACGGGCCGGGCGATCAGGCTGCCTGCGGCCTGTCCGAAAGCGGCCCCCAGACCGAGTAAAATTCCGATCAGCAATCGGCCCTGCAGGATTTCAAAGCGATGGGCGTTGGTGGCCGGGCGCCCCAGGATGGCAAGGGCAACGCCAGCGGCGGTGAGGGCAATGCCAAGGATGGCTTGCAGGGGCAGGGCTTCGCCAAGGATCGCCCAGCCGAGAATTGCGGCCATCGGCGCATTCAGCGCGAACACCGCGCCGGCGCGACGGGGGCCAATGCGGGCAACGGCGGCAAAGTTGAACGTGTCACCAATCAAGATGCCGATCAGGCCCGAGGCCGCCAGAACCGTGGCCGCATGCCACGTGGGCAGATCGCCCGTGCCATGCAGCAGCACGATCAGCGCCAGCAACACAGTGACAAAACCCTGCCGCAGCAGGTTGAAGTAAAACGGCCCCAAGGCCCGCACCGCATCGGCGGCGAAAAGCCCGGTGGTCGCCCAGCAGGTTGCGGTGCCAAGTGCCGCCAGTTCGTGGATGGGCAGAGCCAATTAGACCATCATTTCCTTGGTCGCGGTAAGTTTCAACTCGGGGTAGTCACGTTCCACCCGGTCGATGTCCCATTTGAGGCGGGTCAGGAACACCATGTCACCGTCGTTATCAATGGCGATATGGCCCTTGTTGACGTTGACGAATTTCTCAACCTCGGGCTTGGGGCCCGAGACCCAGCGGGCCGAGGTGAATTGGCTAGGTTCGAACCGCACCGGCAGGGAATATTCCTGCTCGATCCGGCTGGCCAGCACCTCAAATTGCAAGGCCCCCACCACGCCCACGATAAAGCCCGAGCCGATCATCGGTTTGAACACCTTCGCCGCACCCTCTTCGGCAAATTGCATCAGCGCCTTTTCCAGATGCTTGGCCTTCATCGGATCGCCTGCGCGCACGCCTTGCAAAAGCTCGGGCGCAAAGGACGGGATGCCGGTAAAGCGCAGATCCTCGCCCTCGGTCAGCGCATCACCAATGCGCAACTGGCCGTGGTTCGGGATGCCGATGATGTCACCGGCCCAGGCCTCTTCGGCAAGTTCGCGGTCAGCGGCCAGAAACATCACCGGATTGGCCACGGCCATCGGCTTTTTGCTGCGCACATGGGTCAGTTTCATGCCACGGATGAAATGGCCCGAGGCAAGACGGACAAAGGCCACGCGGTCACGGTGTTTTGGGTCCATATTGGCCTGAACCTTGAACACAACGCCGGTGACGGTGGTTTCTTCGGGGGCAACCTTGCGGGTGGACGTGGGCTGTGGTTGCGGCTCTGGGCCATATTTGGCGATGCCGTCCATCAGCTCTTTGACGCCAAAGGAATTGATCGCCGAGCCAAACCAGATCGGGGTCATCGAGCCATTCAGCAGCGCCTCGCGGTCGAATTTCGGCAACAACTCGCGGGCCATTTCCAACTCTTCGCGCAGCTTGGCCAACAGATCAGCCGGCACATGTTCGGCGAGTTTGGGATCGTTGAGGCCCTTGATTTCGATGGTCTCGGCCACACGGTTGCGATCGGCGCGGTCCATCAACTCAAGCCGGTCGTTCAGAATGTCATAGCAGCCTAGAAAGTCGCGGCCCGAGCCGATGGGCCAGCTTGCCGGGCAGACATCAATCGCCAGATTCTCTTGTATCTCGTCAATGATATCAAAGGTGTCGCGGGCCTCGCGGTCCATCTTGTTGCAAAAGGTCAGGATCGGCAGATCGCGCAGTCGACACACCTCGAACAGCTTTTGTGTCTGGCTTTCCACCCCCTTGGCGCCATCAATCACCATGATCGCGGCATCAACGGCGGTGAGAGTGCGGGAGGTGTCTTCGGAAAAATCCGAGTGGCCGGGGGTATCGACGAGGTTGAACCGATATTGGCGGAAATCAAAAGACATGGCGCTCGCAGAAACCGAAATCCCGCGTTCTTGTTCCATCTTGATGAAATCCGACCGGGTGCGCCGCGCCTCGCCCTTGGCGCGCACTTGGCCAGCCATCTGGATCGCACCGCCAAACAGCAGGAATTTCTCGGTCAGCGTGGTTTTACCGGCGTCGGGGTGTGCGATGATCGCAAAGGTCCGGCGGCGGGCGATTTCGGCGGGGAGGGGCGTGCGGTTTGTCTGGGTCATGATGCCAGCGGCTTTAGCCCAAAGCCGTGTCGCCGTCTACCATTGGCCTAACGCTTGGGCCTTCCGGGTTTATAAAGCGCTTTTGGCCCCATGGCATCAAGAAATTGCCGCCCCGCTTCGGTGCCGAAATGCTGATTCTGGTTCAATCCGGGAAATTGGGCTTTCATCTCGGCGGACAGCTCGGTTGGCAGCCTTTGCAAAGTGGCTTCATTCACCATCAGGCTTTCGGCGGGGATGCCTTCGGCGTAGATGATTTCGTGATGATCAAACACGATGCTGAAATAATTGACAAAACCACCTTCGCGCAGAAAAATCCTTTCGCCATCGACCAGATGCTTGGCCTGCACCAAAAGCTCTGAGGTGGCCAGACCGGCGCGGCGCTTGGGCTGATAGAGAAACATCCGGTGATGCTGGCTGACGATCAGATCGCCCTCATTTCCCAAAGTGCCCGCCGTGATCACCACAGGCGCAAAGACCCCCACGGCGCGCAAAGCCACCTTGCCGATATAGCGCACGGGTTGCGGGCCGTGGTCGCGGGTGAGCAGCAATTGACCGGCCTGCACCGCTTCAATCGGGCATTGCTGACCGCTGGCAAGCGTAATCATCGTGCCTTGGGCAAAGGAAATGCACAGCAACTCTGCCAGCCCCACCTCGGCAGGGGCATCTTCGACGATCAGCAAAGTATAATCGGTGCGCGCTGCAATCGGCGAAAGCGGCAGCGCAAACCTTGCGCCACTGGCCAGCGCGATCAGCAGCACCTCAACCCGGTCGCCGTCACCGTTCATCAATGAATAGCGCGCCTCAAACTGCAATGTGTCCCCGGCCCGGCCCACCTCGCTGCCCTCGCCAATGCTTTGACCGGCTCCGCTATGGGTAAAGACCATGCGCAAAGGCTGATGGTCGGCTTCCAGTTGATACATATCACCCGGGCAAACCTCATCAGGGCCAAGCAAACCATCGCCAGCGTTAACGCCATGGGACACAAAAAAATCTTCGGCCGCCAGCACTTGGCAGGTTTGGCCGGGGGGGGATTGCGGCGGCTCTGTGATGGACATTCGGACCTGTAATCTATGGGGTATGCGGCAAGAAAAGAAGCAAGCCTTCCCCGTCGGTTATAGCGTCACTTGGAAGCAATAATACGTCAAACATATGCGATCTTTATGGTTTTTGACAAAGATACCGAAACCTCAGGGGGCGGATTTTGCGCCAGTCTTGCAAGAATGCGCGGGCTTGCCAACACTGTGCGGCCTGATACGCTTTGCCGGCAAGAAATAGGGGGAAAGCGGATGGA
>CBDUEF010000311.1:0-3826 GCA_965366095.1 uncultured Cypionkella sp.
GACCTTGAGAAAGCCGTCAAACATCACCACCTGGCCATTGGCGCGCAGGCCCACCTGCCCGTCGGCGCTGGCGATTTCCACCACCGTCCGCTCCATCCGCGCGCCCGCCATTTGGCTGGCGATGGTGCGTTTCCAGATCAATTCATACATTTTGCGCTGATCGGCCTCGGCCAGACGCAGATCATCCGGGCCAACGGCCATATCGGTCGGGCGGATACATTCATGCGCTTCTTGGGCGTTCTTGGCCTTGTTTTTGTAGATGCGCGGGGCATCCGGCACATAGGCCGCCCCAAAGCGCTTGCCGATCTCGGACCGCGCCTGCGCCACCGCTTCGGGGGCCATGTCGATGCCGTCGGTCCGCATATAGGTGATGTGACCGGCCTCATAAAGCCGCTGCGCCGCCGACATGCAGGCCTTGGCCCCCATGCCGAATTTGCGGCTGGCCTCTTGTTGCAGAGTCGAAGTCATGAACGGCGGATAGGGGTTGCGGCTTGCCGGTTTGGCCTCGACCGATTGCACCGATAATGTTCGAGAAGTGACAGCATGCACCGCCAATTCCGCCGCCTCGGCGGTCGCAATATCGAATTTGTCCAAGCGTTTGCCGGCCAGACTGGTCAGCCTTGCGGCAAATTCCTGCCCCCTTGGCGTGACCAGCGTGGCCTCAACCGACCAGAACTCCCGCGCGCGGAACGCCTCGATCTCCATCTCGCGTTCCACCACCAGACGCAGACAAACCGATTGCACCCGCCCCGCCGAGCGTGAGCCCGGCAGCTTGCGCCAGAGCACCGGCGAGAGGGTAAACCCCACCAGATAATCCAAGGCGCGGCGCGCCAGATAGGCATCGACCAAGGGCTGATCCACCTGGCGCGGATGTTTCATCGCCTCGGTCACCGCATCCTTGGTGATGGCGTTGAAAGTCACCCGCGAAACCTTTTTGCCCTTTTTCAGGCTGCTGGCCAAAGCCTCTTGCAAATGCCAGGAAATCGCCTCGCCTTCGCGGTCGGGGTCGGTTGCCAGGATCAGTTCATCATCGGTTTTCAACGCTTCGCTGATGGCACGAATATGCTTTTTGCTGTCCGCCGCCACTTCCCATTTCATCCCGAATCCGTCTTCGGTATCGACCGATCCATCTTTGGGGGGCAAGTCGCGCACATGGCCGTATGAGGCCAGAACAGTATAGTTTGATCCCAGATATTTGTTTATTGTCTTGGCCTTGGCGGGCGACTCTACAACAACAACGGGCATGGGATATTCCTGAACTGGCACTTGATTGAATGGCGCGGAACCATGAGGGGCAAGCCGCGCGCTTGTCAACCGGGGCAAATCGCGATGATTTGCACTTTGCTCAAATACTCAAAACAATCCTTTCCGACCTCGCCATTGGCGCGCCCCTTGCGCATTTGCACTTTGCCCAAATACTCAAAGCCGCTCCACGAGCCGCGCAAAGCCCATCGCCCTCTACGTCACACGCGCCAAAAGCCCCCCCGCCTGTCGCGTGATCCGCCCCTCAAGTTCCAGCGTGATCAGCGCCGGGGCAAGCATTGCCGGGGCCATCGCCAGATCGCGGATCAACTGATCCTCGGCCAAGGGGCTGGGGCCAAGACGCGCCAGAATCTCGCCATGCACCGCCGCAATATCCGATAGCGGACGGCGCATGGGCACCGGGCCGGGCAAGGGATCGGGCAAAGGCTCCATCGTCTCGGCCACCACTGCCAGGCGCGGCATCTGCCCCGTGGGCACGCCCACCGCCTCCAAAATATCGCTTACCCCGCGCACCAAGGTCGCCCCCTCGCGGATCAAAATGTTGCAGCCGCTGGCCCGGGCATCAAAGGGATGGCCCGGCACCGCCAGCACCTCGCGCCCCTGATCGCCCGCCGTGCGCGCGGTGATCAGGCTGCCCGAGCGCGCCGCCGCCTCAACCACCACCACCGCCCGCGCAAGGCCCGACACGATCCGGTTGCGCTGCGGGAAATGGCGCACCTGCGGCACCATCCCCATCGGTTGCTCCGATACCAGACAGCCGCGCGCCAGAATTTCCGCCGCAAGTTCGGTATTCTCGGCCGGGTAGATCACATCCACCCCGCCCGCCTGCACCGCCACGGTGCCGCTTGCCAGCGCCGCCTCATGCGCCGCGGCGTCCACCCCGCGCGCAAGGCCCGACACCACCACCTGCCCCGCCCCGCCCAGCCCATCGGCCAGCCGCCGCGCCATCCGCAGCCCCAAGGACGAGGCATTGCGCGCGCCCACAATCGCCACCATCGGGCGCTGCAACAGCCCGATGTCGCCGCGCGCCCACAGGATCGGCGGCGCGTCGGGCAAGGTGGCCAGATCGGCCGGATAATCGCTGGCCCCGCACAACAGCAGGCGCGCGCCCAGAGCCCGCCCCTGTGCAAGTTCGGCGCGCACCACCTCGATCGGGCACAGCGCATAATCCTGCACCCCCGAGGCGCGCGCGATATCGGGCAGAGCCGCCAGCACCGCATGCACTGATCCATGCTCGGCCACCAGCCGATGAAAGCTGACCGCCCCAATCTTGCGCGACCGGATCAGCCGCAGCCATTCCAGCGGATCGCCCTCTGCCCTTGCCAGCATCGCTGCTCCGATTCTACTTCCCTCCCATTTTCGGCGTAAAAGGGTTAACCGATGGTGAATCGCCGCCAATTCCATCGCGCAACCCAAAATGCCAATTGAAGCCGCGCGCAAAGTTTGATCAAATGTCCGCAACCGCCTTTGCAAAGGATCCTCCGATGACCAACGCCTCCGTCGCCCAGCGCCGCACCGATGCCATTTCCCGTGGCGTTGGCGTGCAAACCGAAATCTATGTCGATCGCGCCCTGAATTCCGAAGTCTGGGACATCGAGGGCAAGCGCTATATCGACTTTGCCGCCGGCATCGCCGTGGTCAACACCGGCCATTGCCATCCGCGCGTGATGGCGGCGGTCAGCAGCCAGCTTTCTAAATTCACCCATACCTGCCATCAGGTTCTGCCCTATGAAAACTATGTCCGTCTGGCCGAGCGTCTGAACGCCGCCGTTCCCGGCGATTGGCCGAAGAAAACCGTGTTTGTCACCACCGGCGCCGAGGCGGTTGAAAACGCGATCAAGGTCGCGCGGATTGCCACCCAGCGCACCGCGATCATTGCCTTTGGCGGCGCGTTCCATGGCCGCACCTTCCTTGGCATGTCGCTGACCGGCAAGGTTGATCCCTATAAAAAGGGCTTCGGGTCGATGATGCCCGATGTTTACCACATCCCCTTTCCGCAAGATGTGCATGGCATCTCGACCGCCGATGCGATGGCCGGGATCACCAAACTGTTCAAAGCCGATCTTGACCCGGCCCGCGTTGCCGCCATCATCTTTGAGCCGGTGCAGGGCGAGGGTGGCTTTTACCCCGCCCCTGCCGATCTGGTCCGCGCCATCCGCAAGATGTGTGACGATCACGGCATCGTGATGATCGCTGATGAGGTGCAAACCGGCTTCGCGCGCACCGGACATCTTTTCGCGATGGAGGGCTACGGTGTGGCCGCCGATATCACCACCATGGCCAAGGGTCTGGCCGGGGGTCTGCCGCTGGCGGCGCTGACCGGCAAAGCCAGCCTGATGGACGCCGCCCACCCCGGCGGTTTGGGCGGCACTTATGGCGGCAACCCCTTGGGGATCGCCGCCGCCAATGCGGTGCTGGACGTGATCGAGGATGAGAAACTTTGTGACCGCGCCAATGAACTTGGCAGCCGCTTGAAGCAAAAGCTGGAATCCATCCGCGCCACCACGCCCGAGATCACCGATATCCGTGGCCCCGGCTTTATGGTGGCGGTGGAATTCGCCAA
>CBDUEF010000312.1:0-3815 GCA_965366095.1 uncultured Cypionkella sp.
GAAGTAGCGGTTCTATCGGGACATGGCTTGCGCCTTCGGATCGAAAAAGGCGCGAAAGAAGCGCCAGGCACATTGCGAATATTGACCGAAAATCCCGACACCTTTGCAGGTGGCGCACGCGAATTGATCGCCCCTAACGGAACAAGGATCGAGATTGACGATCTGAACCCGCCGCTGATCCTGCCGAAAACCGAACATGCTTTTGTGGTGCGCAGGCTGGCGGATCAGGCGCCTTGGGTGATTGGCCGCGCTGGAATGGAATACCGCGATCTGGTGCCAACGCGTCTGGGTGGTGCGATGATCGCCAGCCACATCCGTGTGCCCGATGGACCTGTGCCCGATATGGTGCATTACCACAAGGTTGGGTTTCAGTTGATCTTTTGCGTCGCCGGTTGGGTGGACGTTTTGTATGAGGATCAGGGCGAAAAGATGCGCATCCATGCCGGGGATTGCTTTATCCAGCCGCCTACCATCCGCCACAAGGTGCTGTATTCCGAGGGCGTGCAGGTCGTGGAAATCGGCGTGCCTGCCGAGCATGTGACCGAGATTGACCACGAGATGACGCTGCCGAATGGCGTCTTGAACCCGGATCGCGAATGGGACGGCCAGCGCTTTGTGCATAATATCGGCACCAGCGGCACCTTTGCCCCGTTCCGCATTCCGGGCTTTGAGGCCCGCGATACCACCATCAACGCCAATACCAAGGGTGTGGCTTCGGTGATGGTGGCGCGCCCGGTGGGGGTTGCGCCATGGACGCGGCATCAGGGGGATATTCTGTTTTCTTTCGTGATGAGCGGGGAAATGACACTGGAGGGCGAGGGCAAAGATCCCTATCGCCTCTCGCCCGGCGATGCCTTTGTGATCCCGCCGGGACTGGCCACGCGCTACAGCGACACCACCAAGGATTTGCAGCTTTTGGAGGTATCGCTTCCTGGCAACCCCGCGACCGAGGTGATTTAAGCGCCCGGCAGTAACGTGACGCCGGGCGAAGGCTTGCAACTGCGGCCATCCGGGAACACAGTCGCAGACCAAACGATCAAAACGGAGGGCCGAGCATGACGCTGTTGGAACAGGCAACCAAAGTGCGGCTTAACGCCTATGCACCCTATTCGCTTTTCAAGGTGGGGGCGGCGATCAGATCCACCTCGGGCGCGGTGCATCTGGGCTGCAATGTGGAAAACGTGGCCTATCCCGAAGGCACCTGCGCCGAAGCCGGGGCGATTGCGGCGATGATCGCCGCCGGAGATCATCGGATTGCCGAGATCTGCGTGATTGCCGACAGCCCCGATCCGGTGCCCCCCTGTGGTGGATGTCGGCAGAAAATCGCGGAATTTGCTGATCAATCGGTGATCGTGACGCTTTGCACCACCGATGGGGTCTCAAAATCGATGACGGTGGCCGAGATGCTGCCTGGCGTATTCTCAGCGGCGCATATGGACCGCACCTGATGGACGCCCGCGCCATCATTGCCCTTATCCGCGACGGCGGCAAACCCGGCGAGGATGACTTGCGCTGGTTCGCGGCGGGGCTTGCCTCGGGCGCGGTCAGTGATGCGCAGGCCGGGGCCTTTGCGATGGCGGTGCTGCTCAAGGGTTTGGGTGAGGGCGGGCGCGTGGCTTTGACCAAAGCCATGCGCGATTCGGGGCATGTGCTGGAATGGGACATGCCCGGCCCGGTGCTCGACAAACATTCCACCGGCGGGATCGGCGATTGCGTCTCGCTGCTGCTGGCCCCGGCGCTGGCGGCTTGCGGGGCCTATGTGCCGATGATTTCGGGGCGCGGTTTGGGCCATACCGGGGGCACGCTGGATAAGCTCGAATCAATCCCCGGCTTTCGCACTGGGTTGTCCGAAGATCAGTTGCGCCGCCAATTGCGCGATATCCGTTGCGCCATCGTGTCGGCCTCAGCCGAAATTGCGCCAGCGGATCGGCGGCTTTATGCGATCCGCGATGTGACGGGAACGGTGGAATCCATTGATCTGATCACAGCCTCGATCCTGTCGAAAAAGCTGGCGGCGGGACTGGAAGCGCTTGTTCTGGATGTGAAATGCGGCTCGGGGGCCTTCATGAAAACCCAAGCCGATGCCGAAGCTTTGGCGCGCGCCCTTGTGCGAGCGGCCCAAGGGGCGGGCTGCATGACCACCGCGCTGATCACCGATATGAGCCAGCCTTTGGCCACGGCAGCGGGCAATGCGCTTGAGGTGATCGAGGTGATGGAAACGCTGACCGGCACTTCGGTGAATTCGGCGCTGTGGGATATCACTTGCGCGCTTGGGGGCGAGGCTTTGGCGCTGGGCGGGCTGGCCGCAGACCCTGCCGATGGCGCCGGCCGGATTGAGCAGGCGCTGGAATCGGGTGCCGCGGCGGAATGGTTTGGCAAGATGGTGACGGCCCAAGGCGGCCCCGCCGATTTTGTCGAGCGCTGGCCGGATCGCTTGCCCGCCGCCACTGTGATCCGCGAAGTTCCCAGTCTGGGCACAGGGTTCGTCTCTGCGGTGGATGGCGAGATTTTGGGCCTTGCCGTGGTGCATCTGGGCGGCGGACGCCAGCGCGAGGGCGAGCGGATCAACCCTTCAGTCGGGCTGTCCGATCTGGCCGGAATCGGCGATGAGATCGGCGCGGGCGATCCTTTGTGCATGGTGCATGCGGGAACCGAGGCCGCCGCCGATGCCGCCGTTGCTGCGGTTCAGGCAGCCTATGTGATGTCCGAGGCGGCCCCCGCAGAGCCGCAACTTGTGTTGAAAAGGATCGCTTGATGGCACGGGCTTTTCTGGTGGTGATGGATTCCGTCGGCTGTGGCGGCGCGCCCGATGCGGCTGAGTTTGGCGATGAGGGCTCTAACACCTTGGGCCATATCGTGCAGGAATGTGCCGCCGGGCGGGCCAATCAGGGGCGCAACGGGCCGTTGAATGTGCCCAATCTTGCGGGGCTTGGTCTGGGCCCTGCGGTGACTTTGGCCTCGGGAATGGCGAACGAGCTGCCCTTGCCAACTCAGGGGCGTTGGGGGGCCGCGACTGAAATCTCGCGCGGCAAAGACACGCCCTCGGGCCATTGGGAGCTGGCCGGGGTGCCCGTGCCCTGGGATTGGACCTATTTCCCCGATACCAAACCCGCCTTTCCCGCTGATCTGGTGGCCAAGGTCTGCGCGCTGGCGGGAACCAAGGGGATTTTGGGCAATTGCCACGCCTCGGGCCTGCCGATCATCGCTGCGCATATTGAGGAACATCTGCGGACCGGCTGGCCGATTTGCTATACCTCGGCGGATTCGGTGTTTCAGATTGCCGCCCATGAAGAGGCCTTCGGGCTGGAGCGGTTGCAGAAACTTTGCGCCGATCTGGCGCCGATCTTGCACGCCATGAAAGTGGGTCGGGTGATCGCGCGGCCGTTTCTGGGTGATGCGGCAAAGTTCTGGCGCACCGCGAACCGGCATGATTATGCAATGAAAACGCCAGCGCCGACCTTGCTGGATTGGGTGGCGGATGCGGGCCGCGACACCCATGCGATTGGCAAGATCGGCGATATCTTCTCGATGCAAGGCGTGGGCCAGCTTTGGAAGGGCAAAGACGATGCAGCACTTTTCGAACATCTGATGGGGTTGGCTGGCGAAGCAGGCGATGGTTCCTTTACCTTTGCGAACTTTGTCGAGTTCGACACGCTTTACGGCCATCCCCGCGATGTCGCGGGCTATGCGCGAGCGCTGGAGTGGTTTGATCGGCAATTGGGACGGCTTTTGCCTCTGCTGCGCGAGGGCGATCTGCTGATCCTGACCGCCGATCACGGCAATGATCCCACATGGCGCGGTACCGAACACACCCG
>CBDUEF010000313.1:0-3814 GCA_965366095.1 uncultured Cypionkella sp.
GCGCAGGGCGTAACTTTAAGGGTGGCCTCGACGCTGAAACAATCGACCATTTGAAGCAAATAGGGTTGATGCGGCGAAATGTTACTTTGTAGCTTCTCACGTGATATTTTCCGAACCTCACCCCAAACCCTAACAAACCCTTAACGCAAGTCCGCAACCTTTTGAAATTGCTACAGCCGCCCGGTGTCGCACCTGTGCGCAGCAGATTTCATCTGTCCTTAAATATCCCCGCCGGAGGCCCTTTACTTGCCCCCCAGCAAAGTCTTGATCCGGCGCAGGGCCAACAGATAGCCCTCGGTGCCGCAGCCCGCGATCACCCCATCGGCGCGGGCGCTGACAAAGGAATGATGCCGGAACGCCTCACGTTTGTGGATGTTCGAGATGTGAACCTCGATCACCGGCCCGTCATAGGCGTTCAGCGCGTCCAGAATCGCCACCGACGTATGGCTATAGGCCCCCGGATTGATCACGATCCCCGCCGCCGCCCCGCGCGCCTCGTGGATCCAATCCACCAACTGCCCCTCATGGTTCGATTGCAGATGCCGGATCGACAGCCCCAGCTCATCGGCCAGATCGGCCAAGGCCAGCGCCACATCCTCCAGCGTTTGCGCGCCATAAATCTCGGGCTGGCGCAGGCCAAGCAGGTTCAGATTGGGGCCGTTGAGGATGTAGATGGGCTTGCTCACAAAGATCGTCCTGTCTGGATTTCTCCGCAAGATACCCGATCCACCCCCTGGAACAAGCGCGTTTGATGCGCGCGTGTCCCTCAGGCCACCTTTTCCAGCGCCACCTGCGGGGCCAAACCCAAGGCGCACAGAACCTCGCGCGTCAGATGCGGGCGGTTCAGGGTGTAGAAATGCAGATCCTGCACCCCGCCCTGCAACAGCCGATCACAGAGCGCCGAACAATGGGTCAGCGCCAGCAACTCGGCCCGCCCATCGCGCGCGGCAGTGGTGAAGGCATCGTCCAGCCGCACCGGAAGCTGCGCGCCGCAACGTGCGGCAAAGCGTTTGACACCCTCCCAATTCGTGATCGGCAAGATGCCCGGAATGATCGGCGCGGTGATCCCGGCCGCCGCACAGGCATCGCGAAAGCGGAAAAACGTATCGGCCTCAAAGAAAAACTGCGTGATCGCAGAGCTGGCCCCGGCGTCGATCTTGCGCTTGAGCCACTCTACATCCGCCGTGGCAGAGCCCGCATCGGGGTGCCGCTCAGGATAAGCCCCCACCCGCAGGCCAAATTTCCCGGTTTTCGCCAAAGCCTCAACCAGCTCCACCGCATTGGCGAACCCGTCGGGATGCGGCTCAAACCTATCCTGCCCCTGCGGAGCATCGCCGCGCAGGGCGACAATCTCGGTCACGCCCGCCTCGGCATAGGCATCGGCAATCGCCAGGGTCTCGGCACGGCTCGCGCCCACACAGGTCAGATGCGCCGCCACTTTCAGCCCGTAATTGCTGCCAATCGCTGCCACCGCATCATGGGTCAGCTTGCGTGTGGTGCCACCGGCGCCATAGGTCACTGACACAAACTCGGGTTCCATCGGAGCCAAGACCTGCACCGTTTCCCACAGCTTGAACGAGGCGTCCAAAGACTGCGGCGGGAAAAATTCGAAACTGATGCGCGGGCTGGTCATATTTGGGCTCCTTCTGGCTTGCCCCCTTTTCGCCCAAAGCGTAACGTGAATCAAATTCATAATTTTCACCATAAACATGAGGTGAACCACATGTATATCGAGCTGCGCCACCTGCGAAGCCTGCGCGCGATCCATCAGGCGGGGGGGCTGGCCCGCGCCGCCGATCTGATGAACATGACGCAATCGGCACTGTCGCATCAGGTGGCGGGGCTTGAGGCGCAGGTGGGGATGGAGCTGTTTGTGCGCCGCTCGAAACCGATGACGCTGTCGGCGGCGGGCATCAGGATGCTGCGGGTGGCGGAAAAGGTGCTGCCCGAGATCGTGGCGCTTGAGGAAGAATTCCGCGCGCTTCAGGCCGGGAAATCCGGCCGCCTGCATATCGCGATTGAGTGCCACGCCTGTTTTGATTGGCTTTTCCCGGTGCTGGAACTTTTCCGCCATGCCTGGCCCGAGGTGGATGTCGATATCCGCGCGGGCCTTGCCTTTGATGCCCTGCCCGCGCTCAACCGTGAAGAGGTTGATCTGGTGATCTCCTCCGATCCCGCGCCCCTGCCCGGCATCACCTTCAATCCTTTGTTCGATTATCACCCGATGTTCATCGGCTCGGCCCAAAACCCGCTTGCTGCCAAACCTGTGATCGAGGCCGAGGATTTTCGCGACCAGACCCTGCTCACCTATCCGGTGGGTCGCGACAAGCTGGATGTCTTCACCGAACTTCTAACCCCCGCCAAGGTAGAGCCCCGCGCCCAGCGCCCGGTGGAATTGACCGCCGTGATCTTGATGCTGGTGGGATCGAATCGCGGCGTGGCGGTGCTGCCTGATTGGGTGCTGCGCGATCTGAAAACCAATGTCGATTACGTCACCCGCCCGCTGGGGCCGGGCCAGATCACCAAACGGCTTTACGCCGCCACCCGCACCGAAGACGCCGCCCGCCCCTATATCGCGCATTTCCTGAAACTGGGGCGCTCCGAGCCGGTAAAGCTGCAACGCGCCTGAACAGTGCCGCCCAGCACACGGAATTGTGCAATCTTGACCCAAAGGAATGCTTGAATAGTAAGCCTGCTTATATTAATCGGCGCTTATGACTTTTGAATCCAACGAACTCGGCCCGCTTGTCCATGTCGCTGCCCGCCTGATCCGCAAACGGTTCGAGCAGCAGGCGACGCAATACGGCCTGTCCTCTGCGCAGTGGCGGCTCTTGATCCATGTGATCAAGCAAGGCGCCGTGCCGCAGGCCCGCCTGTCGGAACTGCTTGAAATCGAACCGATTTCGGTGTCCCGGCTGGTGGATCGGATGGAGGCCGCCGGTTGGGTTGCGCGTGAAGCCGATCCAACCGACCGGCGCGTCAAAAATATCGTGGCCACCCCGCGCACTCATGCGGTCTCGGGCGATCTTCGTGATCTGGTCAGCCGCGTTTACATTGACGCACTGGCCGGGATTGCCCCTGCCGAACAGGCCATTCTGCTGACCGGCCTTGCGACCATTTCCGAAAACCTGACCCAAGCCTTGGGCGACAGTGCCCTGAAAGACCCAAAATGACCGCGACCACCACAAATGCCCCCGCCGCCGTTGCTCCCACCAAACCGCGCTCCAAACGCCGTGGCCTGATGGTCGCCCTTCCCGTCGTTCTACTGCTGGCAGGGGGCGCCTATTGGCTGTCGGGCGGGCGCTATGAGACCACCGACAACGCCTATCTGCATCAGGCCCGCATAGCGGTTGCGGCCTCGGTCGGGGGGCGGGTGCAATCGGTCTCGGTGGCCGACAGCCAAACCGTCAAGGTGGGCGATGTGCTGTTTCAGGTCGACCCGGTGCCCTATAAACTGGCATTGGCACAGGCCGACGCCGCCGTTGCCGCCGCCCGTTTGGGGGCCGAGCAACAAAAGGTGGCCTATAAAACCGCCCTCACCCAGTTGAAACTCGCCGAAGACAACGCCGCCTATCAAACTTCAGAGCGCCTGCGCCAAGAGGGGCTGAGCGCCAAGGGTGTGGCCTCGACCACCGCTCTGGATGACGCCGTCCACACCGAACGTGTGGCGATGGATCAGCGCGATCTGGCGAAATCCGCCGTGGCGATGGCTTTGGCCGCCCTTGGCGGCGACCCAGAGGCTGCAACCGACAGTCTCCCCGGCGTTCAGGCCGCCTTGGTCGCCCGCGATCAGGCCGCCTATAATCTTGAGAAA
>CBDUEF010000314.1:0-3799 GCA_965366095.1 uncultured Cypionkella sp.
GTGTTGAGCAGCGCGTTCAAAAGCGGCCAATCCGACACGGCATCCGAGCCATCTTTCATCGCCTCCGTCTCGCGGTTGGGTGAGGCGACCGAGCCCGAATCAAGATGATCGCGGCCAATGACGACCGGGGCTTTGAGTTCCCCAGAACGCACCATTTCGTTGAACATCAGCCCTGCCTTATGACGTTCACCCAGACCGATCCAGCAAATGCGGGCGGGCAGGCCCTGAAAGGCGATGCGCTCGGCGGCCATATCCAGCCAGCGGTGCAGGTGTTTGTTTTCCGGGAAAAGCTTCTTCATCGCCGCATCGGTGGCGTGGATATCAGCCGGATCGCCAGACAGCGCCACCCAGCGGAAAGGCCCGATGCCTTTGCAAAACAGCGGGCGGATATAGGCGGGCACGAAACCGGGGAAAGCAAAGGCGTTTTCAAGACCCTCTTCCTTTGCAACCTGGCGGATGTTGTTGCCGTAATCCAGCGTCGGCACTCCAGCGTTCCAGAAATCGACCATCGAAGCCACATGGACTTTCATGCTGGCGCGGGCGGCTTTCTCCACCAATTTTGGCTCGGTTTCCTGCTTTGCGCGCCATTCAGCAACGCTCCAGCCCTGTGGCAGATAGCCGTGCAGCGGGTCATGGGCCGATGTTTGGTCGGTGACGATATCAGGGCGGTGGCCGCCTGCTTTCATCCGGGCGTAAAGCGCCGGGAAGACATCGGCGGCATTGCCGACAAGGCCCACGGATTTCGCTTCGCCTGCCGCAGTCCATTGATCAATCAGCGCCAAGGCCTCATCCAATGTATGAGCTTTGACATCCAAGTATCTGGTTTTGATACGAAAATCGACGCGCGTTTCATCGCATTCCACCGCCAGACAGCACGCCCCGGCCATCACCGCAGCCAGCGGTTGTGCGCCGCCCATGCCGCCCAAGCCGCCGGTCAGAACCCAGCGCCCGGTCAGATTGCCATCGTAGTGCTGACGCCCGGCCTCGGCAAAGGTCTCATAAGTGCCCTGCACGATGCCTTGGGTGCCGATATAGATCCACGACCCCGCCGTCATCTGGCCATACATCGCCAGACCCTTCTTATCCAACTCGTTGAAATGGTCCCAAGTTGCCCAATGCGGCACCAGATTCGAATTGGCGATCAGCACGCGCGGGGCATCCTTATGGGTGCGAAACACGCCCACAGGCTTGCCCGATTGCACCAACAGGGTTTCGTCATCGTTCAGGGTTTTCAGGGTGGCGACGATCTTGTCGAAATCCTCCCAGGTGCGGGCGGCGCGGCCGATGCCGCCGTAGACCACCAGCTCATGCGGGTTTTCGGCCACATCGGGGTGCAGATTGTTCATCAACATCCGCATCGGGGCCTCGGTAAGCCAGCTTTTGGCGGTGATCTCGGTGCCGGTCGCGGGGTAGACATCGCGCAGGTTATGACGGTTGTTCATGGTCGCTCTCACAATTGCGGAAGGAGGATGGCGGTGGCAGTGGCCAGTGCGCCAGAGGTGATCATTTCGGCGGCGGCCTGCAAATCGGGGGCCATATAGCGATCATCGCCCAAGGTGGCGACGCGGGTGCGTAGGGCCGCAACCACACCTTGAAGCGGGGCAGAAGTGGCAAGGGGCGCGCGGAACTCGATACCTTGAGCCGCACAAATCGCCTCGACCCCAAGGATCACCGCAAGGTTTTCGTTCATCCGCCCCAAGCGGCGCGCACCATGAGCGGCCATGGAAACGTGATCCTCCTGGTTGGCGCTGGTAGGAGTGGAATCGGTGACCGTTGGATGGGCCAGATGCTTGTTCTCGCTCATCAAGGCTGCTGTGGTAACCTCGGCGATCATCAGGCCCGAGTTCAGGCCCGGACGCGGCGTAAGGAAAGCCGGAAGATCGAAACTCAGCACCGGATCGACCATCAGCGCCACCCGGCGTTGCGCAATCGCGCCGATTTCCGACAGCGCCAGCGCGATCATGTCGGCGGCAAAGCCAACGGGTTCGGCATGGAAATTGCCGCCCGATACGATCAGGCCCGCGCCGGTCAGCACCAAGGGATTGTCGGTGGCGGCGTTGGCCTCGATCTCAAGCGTGTGGGCAGCCATGCGCAAGACATCCATCGCGGCCCCGGTCACTTGCGGTTGGCAGCGGATGCAATAGGGGTCTTGGACGCGGGTATCACCCTCACGGTGGCTTTCGCGGATCACCGAACCATCCAGCAAAGCGCGCATTGCCGCGGCTGCTTCGATCTGGCCGGCATGGCCGCGCAGGCTGTGGATCTCGGGATGTAGTGGGGCGGTCGAGCCCATGATTGCATCGGTGGAAAGGGCCGAAGTCACCAGCGCCGATTGCGCCGCCGTCCAGCCATCAAACAGGCCCGCAAGCGCATAGGCCGTGGAAAACTGGGTGCCGTTGATGAGCGCGAGGCCTTCTTTCGGCCCCAAAACAACCGGGCTCAGTCCGGCGGCTTTCAAGGCATCGGCCCCTGACATCACCTTGCCTTGATACTCCGCCTCGCCATGTCCGATCATCGCCGCCGTCATATGGGCAAGCGGGGCCAGATCTCCCGAGGCCCCGACCGAGCCTTGAGATGGAATGACCGGCGTGACACCTGCCGCCAGCATGGCCTCAATCAGGGCGATAACCTCCCAGCGTATGCCCGAAGCCCCACGCCCCAGCGACAGCAGTTTTAGCGTCATCATCAGGCGCGCCACGCGGCGTGGCATCGCATCACCCACACCGCAGCAATGCGATAGGATCAGGTTTCTTTGAAGTGTCGCGGTGTCTTGAGGCGCGATCTTGAGGCTGGCGAGTTTGCCAAAGCCGGTGTTTACGCCGTAAACGGCCTCGGTTCCTGCGGCGGCCCTGGCAATGGCGGCGGCGGCACGTTCAACGCCCTCACGGGCCGACGCGTGCAAACTGGCAGGCAACTCGTGGCGGTAAATGCGTTCCAATTGCTCCAGCTTGGTTTCGCCGGGAGTGAGGATTTCAGGCGTCAAAGCGGCCTCCAAAAATGCGGGTGTGAAGGGGCGTGGCCCCGATGCGATAGGAAAGTTCAGCTGGGTGGATGGCGTCCCAGATCGCCAGATCGGCGCGCAGGCCGGGCGCGATCTGGCCGCGATCTTGTAGCCCAAGCGCGCGGGCGGCGTTCACTGTCACGCCTTGAAGCGCCTCAAGCGGGGTCATGCGAAAGAGCGTGCAGGCCATATTCATCGACAGGGTGAGTGAGGTGATCGGCGACGATCCCGGATTGCAATCTGTGGCCACCGCCAACGGCACCCCGGCGGCGCGCAGGGCAGCAATCGGGGGCGCTTGGGTTTCACGCAGCGTATAAAACGCGCCGGGCAGGATCACCGCGACAGAGCCACTAGCCGCCATCGCCGCAACGCCGTCCGGCCCCAGATATTCCAGATGATCCACCGACAGCGCGCCGTGCTGGGCGGCCAGCACCGCGCCTTTCAGGTCGGAAAGCTGTTCTGCATGCAGTTTCACCGGCAGGCCCAACTCGGCGGCGACGGTGAACACCCGTTCGATCTCGGCAGGCGAGAAAGCGATGCCCTCGCAAAACCCGTCCACCGCATCGACCAACCCTTCGGCATGAGCAGCGCGCAGCGAAGGGATCACCACGTCCTCGATATAGGCAGCCGAACGGCCTTTGTATTCGGGCGGCACCGCATGAGCGGCCAGATGGGTGGTGGTGACATGCACGGCGCGCGCACGCCCGACCGCGCGTGCCACGCGTAGCATTTTCAATTCGTCGGCAACGGTCAGGCCATAGCCTGTTTTAATCTCAATAGTTGCAGCCCCGCCAGCAA
>CBDUEF010000315.1:0-3798 GCA_965366095.1 uncultured Cypionkella sp.
CCCGAGAGCAGCGCGGTGACCCGGATGTCGGCTGGCTCGCCAGCGCGCACGCGCGTGATCGAGGCTGGAAAGGCGAGCGAGATGCCTGGCGGCAGCTCGCGCTCGCTGAGCACGCGCAAGGCACTGGACGGCGGATCGGCGGTTGGGGTCACGCCCCCCCGCACCCCACCCCCCCCGATCCCCCGACACTCCGGGTCTACCCCCGCCAAAGGATCATCCGCCCGCCCCATCCGGCAGGTGCCGCAGGGGTGATAGGCGCTTTCGGCATGCTCGCGGATAAAGCCGTCAATCTGCGCATCGGTGACAATATCCGCCCCCGGCTGGATTTCCGATTTGACATGCGGGCGCATCGCGTCTTGGCCGAAAATCTCGCGCGTCAGGCGCACAACCTGGCGAAAATCCTCCCAATCGCTGGGCTGTGACATATAGTTGAAGAGAATCTTCGGCGCATCTTTTGGATCACCCGAGCGCAAGCTGACCGCCCCGCGTGAGGCCGAGCGCATCGGCCCGGTATGCACCTGAAACCCGTGGCCGCCCGCCGCAACCTTGCCATCATAACGCACGGCGATAGGCAGAAAATGATACTGGATATCGGGATATTCCACCCCCGCCTTGGTGCGAATGAAAGCACAGCTTTCAAATTGATTGCTCGCCCCCAGCCCCTTGCCCGTGAACAACCATTGCGCCCCGATCGCGGCTTTGCCCAGCAAATTCCAATACTTATACAGTGTGATCGGCTGCAAAGCCTGAAACTGCATGTAAATCTCAAGATGGTCTTGCAGGTTTGCCCCCACGCCGGGCCGATCCGCCACCACCTCGATCCCATGTTCGCGCAGATGTGCCGCCTCCCCAATCCCCGCCAGCATCAATATCTTGGGCGAGTTGACCGAAGACGCCGCAACGATCACCTCGACCCCGGCCTTGATCACCTCAACCGCACCGCCGCGCTCGATCTCGACGCCAACGGCGCGCCCCTGCTCGATCACCACGCGGCGCGCAAAGCCCCGCACAACCGAGACATTCCCCGCCTTGATCGCCGGCCGCAAATAGGCATTGGCCGCCGACCAGCGCCGCCCCTTCCAGATCGTCGCCTCCATCGCACCGAAACCCTCTTGCGACTGGCCGTTGTAATCTTGCGTTACCGGATAGCCCGCCTGCCGCCCGGCCTCGATGAAGGCGTTGAACAAAGGATTGCGCCGCGGCCCGCGGGTGATGTGCAACGGCCCGGAGTTGCCGCGAAAGCTGGCGTCGCCAGTGTCGCCATGCCAGTTTTCCATCCGCTGGAAATAGGGCAGCACATCGGCATAAGACCACCCCTGCGCGCCCATTTCCTCCCATGTCTCATAATCCTTGGCATGGCCGCGCACATAAACCATGCCGTTGATGCTGGAGGATCCCCCAATCACCTTGCCGCGCGGCGTGGCCAGCCTGCGCCCGCCCAGATGCGGCTCGGGTTCTGATTGAAACCCCCAGTCGTAAATCCCCATATTCATTGGATAAGACAGCGCCGCCGGCATCTGAATGAACGGCCCGATATCGGTGCCGCCCTGCTCGATCACCACAACCTTTTTGCCCGCCTCGCCCAAACGATAAGCAATCGCCGCCCCTGCCGAGCCCGATCCGATGATCACATAATCCGCCGTCATCTTATCTCCAATTCAACTATCGCACCATTGGCCGCGCCCCCGATGCGCGGGGGGGGCGGGTGGGAGCGCGTTGGGGGCGCCTTAGTAGGGCGCATCGACCGGGCCAAGCCCCACATAAACGCTTTTCAGCTGTGAATAATGTTCCACCGCCGCATGGCCGTTTTCACGCCCCACGCCTGAGGATTTCACCCCGCCAAAGGGCGCCTCAACCGGCGTCAGATTATAGGCGTTGATCCAGCAGGTCCCGGCCTGAAGTGCCGCATTCCCCCGATGCGCGCGGGTCAGATCGGCGGTGAATCCCCCGGCGGCAAGGCCAAATTCGGTATCATTGGCCCGCGCCACCGCCTCATCCTCGGTGTCGAAATCCAAGACCGCCATCACCGGGCCAAACACCTCTTCGCGCGCAATCGTCATCGCGTCGGTCACATCGGCAAACACCGTCGGCTGCACATAAAACCCAGTGTTCAAACTGGCCCGCCCGCCGCCGCAAACCAAAGTTGCGCCCTCGGCTTTGGCGGTGGCAATATAGCCCAAAACCTTTTCCATCTGCCCGCACGAAACCAACGGCCCCATCTGGGTGGCCTCGTCCATCGGATCGCCCAAAACAATCGCATTGGACCGCGCCGCCAATCGCTCCAGAAACCGCGCCTTTATGCCTTTTTGAACAAAAACCCGTGTGCCATTGCTGCACACCTGCCCGGCGGAATAGAAATTCCCTAGCATGGCCGCGCCCACGGCGTCCTCAATACTCGCGTCATCAAACACCAGAATCGGGCTTTTGCCGCCCAGTTCCATCGTCACATGCCGCACGCCTGCTGCCGCCGCCGCATATACCTTTTGCCCGGTCGGCACCGATCCGGTCAGCGACACCTTGGCCACGCGCGGATCGGTCACCAGCTGGCCGCCAACCGCCCCGCGCCCCTGCACCACATTGAACAGCCCCGCAGGCAGCCCCGCGTCGATGTAAATCTCGGCCAGTTTCAACGCGCCCAAGGGGGTGACTTCGGACGGTTTGAACACCATCGCATTGCCCAAAGCCAAGGCAGGCGCGGATTTCCAGCAGGCGATCTGGCTGGGATAATTCCACGCGCCAATGCCCACACAGATCCCCAAAGCCTCACGAATCGTATAGACGAAATCGCGCCCCAAAGGGATCGACTCGCCGCAAACCGTGGGCGCAAGCCCCGCGAAATACTCCAACGCATCCGCCCCCGACGGCCAATCGGCCACCAGCGTTTCCTGGATAGGCTTGCCGGTGTCCAGCGTTTCCAGCCGCGCCAATTCCGGGTTGCGCTCGCGGATAATATCCGACGCCCGCCGCAAAATCCGCGCCCGCTCGACCGGACGCAAGCCAGCCCAAGCCCCCTGCGCACGCTGCGCCGAGGCCAAAGCCGCCTCCACCACCGCAGGCGTCGCCTCATGCACCCGCGCAATCACCTCGCCGGTTGCGGGATAAATCACCTCGATCACCGCGCCTGCGGTGTCCTCAAGATATGCGCCATCAACAAAATGGCTGGCAATCGGCTGCGCTTTCATATCATTCCTCTTTCAACTGCGTATTCAGATAGTTAAGCGCCATATTCACCGCAAAAGCCCCATCCGGCGGCCCCGATTTCAGCACCTCGCGCAAGTAAAGACCGTCGATCAGCGCGCCCAGCCCATCGGCAATCTCGCCCGCCCGTGGCCCCGCCAAGACCCGCAATTCCGCCATCAAGTTTGATCGCAACCGCCCCTGATAAATCGCCAGCAACCGCCGCGCCTGCGGCGTTGTCTGCGCCAGCACCCAGAAATTCAGCCAGGCCCCCACCGCCTCACGCCGGAAATTCCCGGCCGAGAAGGACGCCCGCAACACCGCCTCCAACCGCGCCCTTGGCCCCTGCACCGCCGCCAAAGCGCCCCGCACCTCGGCGCCATAGATCGTCATGATGTGGCGCATCGCCGCCAGAAACATCTCTTCCTTCGATCCAAAGTAGTGATGCGCCAGCCCGCTCGACATGCCTGCCCGCTTGGCGATCTGGCTCACCGTCACGTCCAAAGACCCGGTGCGCGCAATTTCGACAATCGTGGCTTTGACCAAAGCCGCCTTTCGTATAGGCTCCATTCCGAGCTTCGGCATCGCGTTTCCCCAGTTTTTTCTTGCCTTTTGGGGTAG
>CBDUEF010000316.1:0-3797 GCA_965366095.1 uncultured Cypionkella sp.
CCCCGGCGCGTCGCATCAGTTTTTCATCGGGCCGGATGCGTTTCGGCATATGGCGAAGTTCTTGAAAGTGTTGCGCAAAGATTTCGGATCGACGCGGTTTCGCGCGATGGCCCCCACGGGATTCCCGGATGCTTGGGGCACCAAACGGCGCTGGTCGGGGGATGAGGAATCCCCGTTTGAGCGGATGCGGATCTTGAACCCCGCGCCGGATATGGCTGCGCTGGCGGCGGTGCAGGAGGCCTTTGCGGCGGCTTTGCCAGCTTTGGGGCGGCCGAAACTGCGCAAGGCCTGGGCGGGGATGATCGACACGATGCCCGATGTGGTGCCGGTGATTGACCGGGTGGCGGCAGTTCCGGGCTTGGTGATTGCGACGGGGCTAAGCGGGCATGGGTTCGGGATCGGCCCCGGTATCGGACGGGTGGTGGCCGATCTGGTGCAGGGCAAAGCCGTGGGCCATGATCTGAGCCGGTTCAGGCTGTCGCGGTTTTCTGATGGCAGCAGGCTGGAACTGGGTCCAACGCTTTAGCTTGCGTCCTCCCATGGGAAGGTGTCGAGGCGTTCCGCGCCGGTCACGGTGATCAAGACCTGGGTTTCCAGCTTGATCGATTCCGATCCGGCCTCGGCAATCAGGCTTTCGACGCAGATCACCATGCCGGGGGCAAATTCGCCGTCCATCACCCGGTTGGACCAATCGACATGCAGCGGCACCACCGGCCATTCATCGGCCATCCCCACGCCGTGCAGGGCCAGCGAATAGCGGTAATCCTGATGCTTGGGTGGGATGCGCCAGCTTTGGGTGTTGAAATCGGCGAAAGACAGGCCGGGACGCAACAGAGCGAGGTTGTGGGTGATCTGATCCAAGGCGGTGCGGTAGAGGCGGCGTTGGTCTGGGTTCATCGGTTGGTAGCCGCAGACCCATGAGCGGGATATGTCTGCACAATAGCCATAGGGGCCGATCATATCAGTGTCGAAACTGATCATCTCGCCCGCCTTCACCGCGTAATCGGAACATTCCTGATACCACGGATTGGTGTTGGCGCCGGCGGTCAGCAGCTTGGTTTCCAGCCAATCACCGCCAGAGCGGGCGTTTTCATAATGCAGATGCGCCCAGAGGTCGCGCTCGGTGGTGCCGGGGAGGGAGTGTTCGTAAATCCGCGCCATGCCCGCCTCACAAACGCGAATGGTCCAGCGCATCAATTCGATTTCCTCGGGCGATTTGATCGCGCGGGCCAGCTCGGTGATCTCGGTGCCATCGGTCAGGTGCAAACCGCGTGATTGCAGGGCCTGAGCGCCGTGCGGGTCGAGTTTATCGACGGCCAAGAGCGCGCCTTTGGGCAGGAGTGAGGCCAGATCATCGGCCCAATCGGCGATGAAACTGGCGATTTTATTGCCTCGATTCATGAACATCCAGGTAATCGCCGGGCGGGCCTCATCAATGCCGGGAAGGCCGTTGTTCAGATGCTCGCAGCCCTTGAATTCGAACATGATGGCGGGGCCAGAGGCCAGAATCAGGGCGTAGCGCATCGGGTTATGCGCGGTCCAGACCTGCATGTTGGAACTGTCAAAGGCATAGCGGATGTTGATCGGATCATAGAGCAGCAGGCCCGCGACGCCTGCCACCTCCATCTGCGCGCGCAGGCGGGACAGGCGGTAGGCGCGGGCTTTGTTGAGCGTTTCCAGTGGGATGGCCGAGATCAGCGGTTGATCTGATCCGGCCGCATTCAGATAGGTGGCCTTGCGGGCATCCTTGAAAACGCTCATGCGGCGCGGCCGTAAAAGCCGATTTGCTCTTCGGGGGTAAAGATCACGCCGGGGCGATCAAAAAAGGAAAACACCGTGATGATGCGGTTGGTTTTTCCCTGAACCGGGGTGACGCGGTGGGCGGTGTTCTTGCCGCGAAACACGTTGAGCGTGCCGGGGACGAGGGTGATGGATTGCAGATCGGGATCTTGGCCCTCAAGCAGGCGGGCGACGCCGTCGTAGTTGGGGTCGGTGTCGCTACGCAAATCAGTGCGATATTCAAAAGCGCCGCCTTGGTCGGGGGCCTGGAGCAGCAAAGTGGTGGTGAATTCGGAGCGGTCGAAATGCCAGTTCAGCGCTTCGCCCTCACGGTATTGCATGGCGTTCACGGCGGCGAGCTTGTCGGCCATGGTATAGAGGCGATCCTTGCCCATGGTGGCGGCAAGGAATTGGGCGAAAGGCGGCCAATCGTAAAGCGCGCGCACCACGCCTGCGATCTGGTCGGCGCAAAGCGTGTGGCTTTTGGTTTCGCGCAGGGCAAGGGCGGGGTGATCAGGGGCAAGGCCTTCGACCGAGGGGCGGAAATAGATGTTGTGCTTGCGGGCGTGGGTGAAGGCCTCGGACTCAAAGCGCGGGGTCAGTTCCGCAACCGCGCTGGCGATGGCCGAGGGGCGCATCAGGCCGGGCAGGTTGAACATGCCGTCACGGGCGAGATCGGCGCGGGATTTGGCGACGAGGGCGTCCCATTCGGGGGTGCCGGGCCGATCAAGCGGATAGCGGTCAAGATCGAGGATATGCTGCATGAGGGACTCCTGTTTGTTGGGGGCAGGATGAGGCGGAAGGCGATTTCTTGCAACAAGGAGAATTATCGGGCAGCATAAGAAAAACTATAGGCTGGCTATGGCAGAATTTCCCCCTTTGAACGCGATGCGGGCCTTTGAGGTGGCCGCTAGAGTGGGCAGTTTTGTGCAGGCCGGGGCCGAATTGGGGGTGACGGCGGCGGCGGTGAGCCAGCAGGTCAAGGGGTTAGAGGAGTATCTAGGCAAGCGGTTGTTCCTGCGCCAAGGCAACCGGATCGTGCTGACGGATGCCGGGCGCTCGATCTATCCGCGGCTGGAGCAGGCGCTTGGCGATATTTCGGCGGTAGCGGGCGAGTTGCGGCAGGGGCCAAGCCGGGCGCGGTTGGTGGTCTCGGTGCTGCCGTCGCTGTCGGAATTGTGGCTGATCCCGAAACTGGCGGGGTTCGAGGCGGCGGTTGAGGTGCGGGTTGAGGATGATCCGGTGGTGCTGGCGCGCGACGGGATTGATTTGCGGGTGACGTATGGCGCGCATTATTACCCAGATCATTCGGTGGTGCCGCTGTTCAATGACAGCCTGATCGCGATTGCTGCACCGGGGCGGTTTGGCGGCTTTCCTGATCTTGAGGAGCGCGATTTCATTCACACCGATTGGGGGCCTGCCTATGCGACCCAGCCCTCATGGGCGGTGTGGTGGCGGGCGCTGGGGCGCGGCGGGCCCAATCCGGCGCAGGGCCTAAGGGTGGGGCTGTCGAGCATGGCGGTGACGGCGGCGCGCGAAGGCCTGGGTGTGGCGTTGGTGCCGCGTGCCATTGCCGCGCGCGATCTGGCGGCGGGGCGTTTGGTGCAACTAGCCGGGCCGGTGCTGCCGATGCCTTGGGACTATGTGCTTGTCTACCCCAATGCTCTGTCACGCAGGCGCAGCCTGATGGCGCTGGTGGCGCATTTGCGAAGCGGGCTTTAGCCCCCGGTGTGCGACATGTGCCTTGTCATCTGGCCCGCGACTTTCTGGCGGGTATAGTCGAAATCATGGCCCTTTGGTTTGCGGGGAGGGGTATCGTTCAAATTCCGTCTCACGATGGGGCTGTGTCGTTTACCCATCTGGGTCAAACTGCCGGTGTCAAATTTCACGGTGACGGAGATAGGGCGATGGGGCATCATCTTGCCTATGGCTATGCTGAAAATATGAGCCTTCATAGGCTTGCCCGTCGCCGACCGATTGGCACCGCGTGTCTGATGGCGGGGTGATTGTTTCAGGCC
>CBDUEF010000317.1:0-3797 GCA_965366095.1 uncultured Cypionkella sp.
GCCCTACTTGCACTGGAGCAGGGGCGCGGTAGATGCCACTCTGCTTGCGCCCCTGATCGGCAAGGCTGCGCCCTTTGCCAGCGAAGACACCCAACTAAGCCTTTACCTCATACCACAAGCGGGCGATGCGCGCGGCCCTCTGTGCGCGATGCCCACCCTCTTTTTGCCCCTGAACGGGCCGCAACACCTTCACTTTCCACCCGTCAGGACATTGATTTCAAAGCCGGCGCATCGCCCGTTCTGGATTGACGCCGACAGGCTCTATTCCCTGCAAGCCAAGGACGATTACCTGTTCGGCCTGATTGCCTACCCTCTTCGCCCTGATCCAAAGTGAGGCCCCGATGACCATAAAACCCGATCTGCGTGTTGCCAATATCCACAGCGCCGCCTTCACGCCCTTTGTCTATCCCGATGGCGTGGCGCTGGGCGACGCGGTGTTGCAGCATGACACCGACAAGCCCTTGGGCGTGGGCTTTCATGTTTACAGGATGCCCGCCGGAATGCGCACCCGCAGACATGCCCATAACGGGCACGAGCAATTCCTGATCCTCGAAGGCGAATTGCATGAAGACAACGGCACCGTATTTCATCCCGGCGATCTGGTGTTATATGCCGATGGCAGCGAACACAGCTCTTATACGCCCCAAGGCTGCTTGTTGGCGGTTCATATCGCCGCGCCGGAACATGTGCTGGACTAGACCGCGCAGCACACCATCCGATGCCAGTCGCCCCGGCAAAGGGCCACTGACGCCGGCCCGCATTTCATCCGCCATTCGGAGGAAGTGACAGACGCCCAAGCCGCGGAGCAAGATTTCACCGGTGAACAGCGGCCTCCCTGTCAGCAATGCCGCCTTTTTGCAAAATCATCACCGCCAGCAGCGGCGTTTGGACAGGCACCAAATTTGGCACGATTGCCTCGGCAAATGCCGATATCGTCTCGCTTTATTTGGCCAAGCCCCCCTTTACATGTCGGCCAAAGCGCCATCATCAAAGCTGTAAAACGTCAGATGCCGATAGGTTTCTTGCGGATACAGGATGCTTGACGGAAAGGCCGGGCAGTTGGGGCTGTTGGGGAAAAACTGCGGCTCAAGACAAAGACCGGCAAAAGCGCCATAAGATCGCCCACCCAACCCCTTTGGCTGAACATCAACCTTATGCCCGTCATAAACCTGCACTCCGGGCTTGGTGGTGGAGATGGTCAACACCAGCCCCGAGGCATCCGACATCAGCCGCGCCGCAGGCCGCAGCCTGCCCGCCTCCGCCGCCGCCAGAACAAAATTATGGTCAAGAGCGATCTCCGACCCCATCACCTTGCGTGGGCTGCGAAAATCAAAAGCCGTTCCCGCCACGCCCAAAATCGCGCCAGTCGGAATATTGTCGGCATCTGTCGGGGTGTAGCTGTCAGCATAAACCTGGAGATGATGATGGCGCAGATCAGCGCTGCCATCGAGATTGAAATAAGAATGCTGCGTCAGGTTAAGCGGCGTTGGCGCATCGGTTTCGGCCCTATACTCAACACGCATCCGATTGCCCGGCCCGACGCTATAGCGACAGCGCACCTCAACGCGCCCCGCAAAGCCCTGATCGCCATCTTCAGAGATCAGGCCCAGAGTGACCGAGGCCGCATCTGCCGCGATGATCTGCCAAAGCCGCTGCGAAAACCCGCCCGCGCCGCCGTGAAGTGTTGTGCGGCCCGCCTCGTTTCGGTCCAGCCAATGGCTGCGCCCGTTCAACTCAAACCGCCCACCCGCGATCCGGTTGGCATAGCGGCCCACCGTCGCCCCAAAATAAGGTGAATGTTGGGGATAGGGATCAAAGGTTTCAAAACCCAGCGTGGTGCTGATGCAGGCCCCACTGGCCAAGGGCACGCGCAAATCTTGCAGCACCGCCCCCCAGGTCATCACATTGGCACAAAGCCCCGTGTCAGATCGCAGCACGATGCGATGAACATCTTGGCCATTGAACTGACCAAAAACGCGGATATCCGATCCGGGGAAACTTTGCTTCTGGCTCAATTGGCACCTTCCTTGCGGCGGTTGAAACATGCGGAGAACGCCCCACACCAAGCCCTCACAGCCAATCCACCGCAAGCCAACCCGGCCTAAACCAAGACCAGATTAACCCGTCGGTTCTGCTTGCCCTTGTTTTCGATCTTGCCGATTTCCACCCGGCCAATCTCACCCGTGCGCGCAACATGGGTGCCGCCGCAAGGTTGCAGATCAATCTGCCCCGCGCCCTCACCGATGCGCACCAACCGCACCCGGCCCTGCCCCATCGGTGGCATCACCGACATGGTTTTCACCAGCCCCGGATTGGCCAGCAACTCGGCCTCACTGATCCAGCTTTCGCTGACAGGCAGGTCGCGATCAATCAAAGCGTTCAGCGCGCGGTCCAGCGCCGCCACATCGCTGGGCGGCGCGGGCATCGCAAAATCCAACCGGCTGCGCTCGGCCCCGATCTGCCCGCCCGTCACCGGCAAAGGGATTACCACCGATAGCAAATGCAACGCCGTATGCATCCGCATCAAGCGATAACGCCGCGGCCAATCCAGCACTTGCATGACCTCGGCACCAACCTTCGGCAAGGCGCTCGCCTCGGCGGGCACCAGCGCAATCGCACCGCCCTCCACCTTCACCGCCGTAGCAATCGCCACCCGCTGGCCGCCCCAGACCAGCCAACCACTGTCCCCGGGCTGACCGCCGCCGGTGGCGTAAAACAGACTGCCATCCACCACGATCCCCCCCTCGGGCGTATGGCTGAGCACAACGGCTTTGGCCTCTTGCAGATAGGCATCCTTGCGAAACAACAATTCAGTCATTTGACGGGGCATCCTTTGACGGCTTGGCAATGCGGCGCGCGGGATGTGCCGGGTCGGCTTTGGCCCCCGCCGCCGCAAGCCCGGGCAAGCGGGCCAGAACCTCTCCCAAAGCATCAACATTGCGCAAGGAAATCTCGGTCTGGGCAAAGGGAATCTCGATCCCTTCCGCCGCAAAACGCTCGACAATCTGATGGTTGATCTCCGAGCGCACAGCGAGCGAGAAGTTCACATCGCGCAAGATCACCCTGATCTCAAAATTCATCGAATCCGCACCAAATCCCATAAAGGCGATGGTTGGCGGTGGGTTCAACACAGCCAGAGGCTGCGCCTCGGCGATCTCGCGCAGGATCGCCTCCACCTTGCGACTGTCCGATCCATAGGCCACCCCCACCGGCACCGTCAGGCGGCCCGAGAGGTTAAAGCGGGTGAAATTCGTCACCCGCCCAGAAATCAAATCGGAATTCGGCACGATCACGTCGGAACGATCAAAGGTCTGGATACGGGTAGAGCGCACCGAGATCGCCTTGACGGTGCCCTGCACCCCGCCCACCTCGATCCAGTCGCCCTCGGTCACCGGGCGCTCGATCAACAAAATGATGCCCGAAACGAAATTCGACACCACCGTCTGCAAACCAAAACCAATACCCACCGACAGGACCCCGGCCACAATGGCAAGGCCCGAAAGATCAATCCCGGCAGAGTTGATCGCCACCAATGCAGCAAGAAATATCCCGATATAACCCACGCCCGACACAATGGCGTTTTGTCCGCCCTGATCCAATTCGGTGCGCGGCAGGATGGAAGAGCGCAACGCGCCCTGAAACGCCCGCGTCAAGAAATAGCCCACCGCAAAAATCGCGGCGAAATACAAAAAGGCGGTCGGGGAAATTTTTGTGTCCCCAAGCTGGATGCCTTCGCGAAACCTTTGCCACATCTCGGTCAAATCAGACGAACGCGCACCCCAGATCAGCACGAAGGC
>CBDUEF010000318.1:0-3782 GCA_965366095.1 uncultured Cypionkella sp.
CTGTTACACGATGGACCCGATTGCGGCCTATGAGGCGCTGGTTGAGGGGGGACGGTTTGTGATGATCCCCTATGCCTATCTTTATGCGCCCTATGCGCGGCAGGGCTATCGCGGCCATCGCATCAGCTATCACAATATTCCGGCGCTGGGCGAGATGGGGCCGATTGGCTCGGCGCTGGGTGGCACCGGGATCGCGATTTCGGCGCGCACGGCGCATCCCGAGATTTGCACGCGTTTTGCGATTTGGCTGGCGGGGGCAGAGGTGCAGGCGGGGCTTTATGCTGGCAACAATGGCCAGCCCGGCAATGCGCGGGCTTGGGCGGATGAGGCGGTAAACCTGGCCGTGGGCGGGGCCTATAAGAACACAAGGTTGACGCATGAGGCGGCTTGGCTGCGGCCTAGGCATGCAGGCTATATGGCGTTTCAGGAAGAGGCCTCGGGCATCGTGAATGACGCGCTGCGGGGGCGGGTTTCCCATCTGGCGGCACTGGACGCTATGGACGCGCGGTTTATGGAGAGTTTTGGCGATGAGTGATCCGATTTTACCGCTGGCAGGCGTGCGCGTGCTGGATTTCAGCCAGTTTCTGGCCGGGCCCTATGCGGCGCTGAAACTGGCCGATCTGGGTGCGGATGTGGTGAAGGTAGAGCGTGCCGGGGTGGGGGATTTGTCGCGGCAGTTGTATCTGACCGACACGCGCATCGGCGGCGAAAGCACGATTTTCCACGCGATCAACCGCAACAAACGCTCGGTTGCGATTGATCTGAAATCCGAGACCGACAAGGCGGCTGTGCGCGAATTGATCAAGGGCGCGGATGTGGTGTTGCAGAACTTTCGCCCCGGAGTGATGGAGCGGTTGGGCTTTGGCTATGAGGCGGTGCGCGCGATCAATCCGAAAATCGTTTACGGGACAGTGACGGGCTATGGATCCAATGGCCCTTGGGTTGATCTGCCGGGGCAGGATTTGCTGGCGCAGGCACGATCAGGGATGATGTGGCTGACCGGCGGGGCCGAGGATGGGCCGGTGGCGGTGGGCTTGCCGATTGCCGATATTCTGGCCGGGGCGGCTTTGGCGCATGGCGTGCTGGCGCTGCTGTTTCGGCGCGAGCGGCAGGGGATTGGCGGGGTGATTGAAACCTCGCTGATCGAGGTTTTGGCCGATCTGCAATTTGAGCTGTTGACGACATGGTTCAATGATGGTGGGCGGATGCCCAAACGCTCGGGGCAGAACCCGGCGCATGCCTATCTGGCGGCGCCTTATGGGGTCTATCGCACGGCGGATGGGTTCATGGCGATTGCGATGGGCAAGCTCGATCTGTTGGCGGGGATCACTGGGCTGAACGCGGAAACGGCGGGGCTGAACGCCTTTGCCGAGCGCGACCGGATCAAGGCGGGGCTGGCGGCCCGGTTGGTGATGAAGCCCTCGGCCGAGTGGATGGAGGCGTTTGTGGCCGCCGATATCTGGGCGGCGCCGGTGCTGGATTGGCAGGAATTGGCGCGGACCGGGATGCTTGATTTGCTGGAGATGGTGCAAGAGGTGCAGCGCGGAGCGGTCAAGCTGCGCACCACGCGCCTGCCGATGCGGATTGATGGGGCGCGGCCCGCATCGGATCGCGCGGCCCCGGCGCTGGGCGATGCGAATGATCTTTTGACAAAAGGTTGGTCGGATGGCTGAAATCGGGGTTCATGCGCGGGCGATGGTGGGAATGCCTGCGGATCATTCGGCGATACCGGTGTGGAACGCCGAGGATTGGTATTTCGAGGATTTCGTGATCGGCGACAAAATCCGCTCGATCCGCCGCACGATTTCCGAAGGCGAGTCGATGCAGTTCAACAGCCTTGTGATGGACCATCACCCCTATGTCAGCGATGAGACTTTCGCGCGCGAAGAGGGCGTTTTCGGGCGGCGCTTGGTGGCCGGGGCGTTTGTGTTCTCGCTGGGGCTGGGGTTGGCGGCGACGAATTGCCTGAATTCGTTTTCCTACGGCTATGACAGGCTGCGATTTATCAAGCCGGTGTTCATTGGCGATACGATTTACACCATACGCGAGAATCTCTCAAAGGTGGTTCACAATGAGACCATGGGCAAGCTGCGCGTCAGCTATTCGGTGTTTAAGGGCGAAGGTGAGTTGGTGCTTTATGCCGAGCATCTGCTGACGGCGGCTTACCGCGATCCCGCGCCTTTTGGGGATGAGGCGCGGGCGAAAATGGCGGCAAAGCCGATGCGTTAGGCTGTCCAGCCACCGTCGATCACATGTTCGGTGCCGGTGGTGAAACCGGATTCGTCTGCGGCAAGATAACAAACCAGTGCAGCGATCTCTTCGGGATGGCCCAAGCGGCCCATGGCTTGGCGCGCGATAAAGGCCTTCAGCGCGGCCTCATAATCGCCGGTGGCCTTCAGGCGCTCGTGCAGGCTGGGGCTGTCGACCGTGCCGGGACAGATTGCATTGCAGCGGATGCCTTTGGTCACATAATCGGCGGCCACGGCGCGGGTCAGGCCCACCACTGCCGCCTTGGAGGCCGAGTAGACAGCGCGGTTGATCGGGCCCTTTTTCGGCCCCGCGACCGAGGACATGTTGATGATCGAGCCCGCGCCCTTGGTCAGCATGCCGGGCAAAAACGCGCGGATCATGCGAAACTGTGCCTTGGCGTTCAGATCAAAGGCGAAATCCCATTCCTCTTCGGTGGCCTCAAGAATGGTGCCGTTATGGACCACGCCCGCGCAGTTGAAAAGGATATCAACGGGGCCGATTTCTTTGGCATAGGCAAGGATCGCGGTGGGCTCCAGCACGTTCAGCACCTGCGCCTTGATGCCGGGGATGTCGGCCAGCTCAGCCACAAGTTTTGAATTTATGTCAGTGGCGTAAACCTTTGCGCCCTCTGCCGCCATGCGTTCGGCGCTGGCGCGGCCGATGCCTTGGCCTGCGGCGGTGATGACAGCGGTTTTGCCTTGGAGTCTTTTCATGTCGTTTCCTTATGCCACGCTCGGCAGACAGGCCGGGCCGATGGGATCAAAACTTTTATAGGTCAGGATGAATTCGCGGTGACCGAGTTCTTCGGATTTTGTCTGCTTTCCAGCCGCCACCGCAACCACCAAATCGCGGATTTCGCGGCCAACTTCGGCGATGCTGCGCTTGCCCTCGATGATATCGCCTGCGTTCACGTCCATATCATCGGCCAAGGCGCGGTAGGTGTCGGGGTTGGCGCAAATTTTGATCACCGGGGAAATAGCGGAGCCGACGACAGAGCCTCGGCCCGTCACAAACAGCGACAGATGTGCGCCCGAGGCAATCATTTCAACGATTTCGGCGTTGTCGCTGATGTTGGGAAAGCCGAAACGCACCTCGCCGTCGGGGACCACATCCATCAGATAAAGCCCGCCGCTGGGGGGGATATCGCCCGGCTTGATCAGGCCCGAAATCGGGCTGTCACCGGATTTGACATAGGCGCCGAGGCTTTTTTCTTCGATGGTCGAAAGCCCCCCTGCTGCGTTTCCGGCAGCGAAAGAGCCATAGCCCAGCGTGGCGTAATAGCGTTCGGCCTTGTGGACGCTTTCGCGCAGGATCTGGCCAAGTTCGGGGGTAATCGCGCGTTCGGCCATGATCTCTTCGCAGCCGATCAACTCGCCGGTTTCTTCAAAAATGCAGGCCGCGCCCTCGGCGACCAAAAGATCAAAGGCCTTGCCAGCCGCTGGGTTGCCGGAAATGCCAGAGGTGCCGTCAGAGCCGCCGCAGACGGTGCCGATGATCAGCTCATCCACCCCCATTTCGGCGCGGGGGCTGTT
>CBDUEF010000319.1:0-3778 GCA_965366095.1 uncultured Cypionkella sp.
GCCTCGGTGCGGATATAGCCCGGCGCCACCCGGTTTACCGCCCGGTAAAACCCCTCGGCCGAGCCCACGTTCAGCGCCCCGAACCGCTCCACCATTTGCCCATAAAGCCAGCCAGTAAACGCCGCCCCGCGCCCGATCTGGTTTTCATAAATCCGGCTCTGGCTTTCATGGACGCCCATGGAAACCCCGTGCCCCAAAGGCGTCATCGCATAATCGCGGTCAATCGCCAGCTCATAGCTGGAATGGCCAACCTCGTGGATCGTGGAATACAGACAGTTGAACGGATCGGCCTCGACCACCCGCGTGGTGATCCGGCTGTCATCGCCGCCGCCCGAGGAAAACGGATGCACCGCCAGATCCATCCGCCCTCGGCTCCAGTCATAGCCAAAGGCCCCCGCCACATCCCGCGCCAGCCGCAACTGCGCCTCTTGCGCGAAATGGCCCTGCAACTTCGCAGGGCTAGGCCGCGCCAACACCCGTTCCCGCAGGGCCACCAATCGCGGCCGCATCCGGTCAAACATCCCGCCCAAAGACTCGGCCGAGGCCCCCGGCTCGTAATCATCAATCAACGCGTCATAAAGATCGCCGCCCTCGGCCAGACATTCCGCCTCGCGCCGCTTCAGCGCCACCACCTCGGCCAGCGTTGGCAGAAAATCGGCCACCCGATCCGCCGCCCGCGCTTCCGCCCAAACCCCCTGCGCCACCGAAGTCAGCCGCGCCAAGGCCTGCGCCAGATCAGCAGGCACCTTGACCGAGCGCCGATACGACCGCTCGATATGATGCAACTGCGCTGCCGCTACCGCATCCACAGCCTCGGCATCGGCCAGCCATTGCGCAATCTGCGGATCGGTGCGCCGCGCGTGCAACACACCCTCCATTGCCGCCATTTCCTCGCCGCGCTGATCGGCGGCTGCGCGCGGCATCATGGTTTCCTGATCCCATCCCAACCGCTCGGCCACCTTGCCCAGCGCCTCGGTCTGGCGAACATGCGCCATCAACTCGGCGTAAGCTGCATTATTCTTCATGCCGTTCCCTCCCGGATCGAACCCGCCATCGGATAGGCCGACAAATGCCGCGCCCGGATGATCAAAACCCACAGCAACACCGCGCCAAACTGATGGGTGATCGCCACATGCACCTGCGCCGCCGTCAGGGCGGTGAAAATGCCCAAGGTAATCTGCGCCAGCACCATCAGGATCACTGCATGAAACGCCCGCCGCGTTGCGAAATGGCCCGATTTGCGCCCGCGCAACCACACCACCACCGCAAAAGCCGCCACCAGATAGCCCACCATCCGATGCACAAATTGCACCAAACCGGGGTTTTCAAAGAACGCCGTCCACAACGCCTTGGTGCCGCCTGCCCCATCGGGCACATAAAACGCATCCGCCGGAAAGAACTGCCCGTTCATCAAGGGCCAGGTTGGAAAGCCACGCCCCGCATCAATCCCGGCAACCAGAGCCCCCAGCAAAATCTGCAAAAACACCAGATGCATCAGCCCGGTCGACAGCCCCACCAGTTTACGCTCACCCGCCCGTCGCGCCACCAACAGCTCGGGCTCGCGCCGCGACAGCAGGAATACATCGCCCGCAATCAGCCCCAAAATCACAAAGGCCAACCCCAGATGCGTCGCCAGCCGGTATGAGGCCACCGAAATCATCGCCCCCTGCAGCCCGCTCGACACCATCCACCAGCCAATCGCGCCTTGCAGCCCGATCAAACCCCCCACAGCCAACAGCCGCCGATGCCAGCCCTGCGGAATTTTCCCCGCAAGCCAAAAGCCAAGGAAGCCCAGCACCCAAACCGCCCCAATGGTTCGGCCAAGCTGGCGATGCCCCCATTCCCACCAAAAGATGCTTTTGAACGCCTCAAGCGTCATGCCGTTGTTCATCAACTGATATTGCGGGCTGGCTTGATATTTGGCGAATTCTGCCGCCCAGGCCACCTCATTCAGCGGCGGTATCGCCCCGGAAATCGGCTTCCATTCGGTGATAGACAACCCCGAGTCGGTCAACCGCGTCAACCCGCCCACGGCGATCATCACCACCACCAGCAAGAACAACACCACCAGCCACAGCCTTATGCCCCGCCGTGCGCCCTTGTTGCGCCCGTCAATCAACCCGCCCACAGGCTTGGGCTGCACAGCGCCCTGCGCGCCAACTTCTTCGAAAATACTGCGCTTGCCCGCCATCTCAACCGCTCCATAACCCGTTGCGCCGGACACTAGGCCGCCCCCCTGCCCGCTTCAAGGGTCTGCGACATTTGGCAGGCCCAAGCAACACGCGCCAAGGCCGCGCCAAAAGCGGCTCCTTGCAGAGATGCTACCGGCAAGTCCTAACAAATCCTTAATGTCTAAGTATAACCCATTGATTTATAACAAGGGGTAAACTGTCGCACGTGTGAACAGTCTCACTCCCTATCCTGCTCGCGCAGCCGAAAGGCAATCTGGCGCAGCATTCCATGAAAAGTCTGCACCTCGGCCTTGGTCAGGCCCAGCCGCGCCCACATATTGCGCAAACTGGCCTTCATGCCCTCAATCTTGGCCTCGGGATAGAAAAATCCCGCCGCCGAAAGCCGTTCTTCAAAGTGATCGCCCAGCTTTTCCACCTCGATCTGGCTGGCAAACTCGGTCCGCGCCATTTCCTGCACGATTGCCTCGACCGGCTCCACCTGCCGCCGCCATTCATACCCCAACAACAACACGCATTGCCCCAGATTAAGCGAGGGAAACTCAGGATTGACCGGCACCGTCACAATCGCATTGGCCAGCACCACATCCGAGTTTTCCAGCCCCGCCCGTTCCGGCCCAAACAAAACCCCCACCTTCTTGCCCGCCGCGATCAAAGCCCGCGCATGCTCCATCGCGGCCTCGGGCGAATAAACCGGCTTGGTCAATTCCCGCCCCCGCGCCGTGGTGGCAAAGATGAAATCGCAATCGCCAATCGCCTGCGGAACGGTCTCGAAAATCCCGGCATGATCCAAAAGCCGCCCCGCTCCCGAAGCCATCGCATTCGCCTTGGGATTGGGCCAGCCGTCACGCGGATCAACAATCCGCATCCGCTCCAGCCCAAAATTGAGCATCGCCCGCGCGGCGGCCCCGATGTTCTCGCCCATCTGTGGGCGCACAAGAATAAAGACTGGGGGGATCATGGCTAAACCTGACTGTTTGCGCCGCCTGATACGCCAGCCTCCGCCCCAAGACAAGCAAACCGCCACCAATAGCCAATCGCCGATTTCTGCCCTATGACAAGACAAACCGCCCTAGGAGTCCAAAATGGCCGAATCCGTCCGCCCGCAGATCACCCTGATCACCCCCCCGGCCTTTGATCTTGAGGTCTTTCCCGATCAACTGGCCAAAGTGCTGGACACCGTCGATATTGCCTGCCTGCGCCTGTCTTTGGCCAGCCGCGACGAAGATCTGATCGCCCGCGCCGCCGATGCCTGCCGCGTCGTGGCCCATGCCCGCGATGTGGCGATTGTAATCGAGAACCACGTCTTGATGGTCGAACGCCTCGGCCTTGACGGGGTTCATTTGACCGACGGCGCGCGTCAGGTCCGCAAGGTCCGCAAGGATCTGGGGGCCGATGCCATCGTCGGCGCCTATTGCGGCATCACCCGCCACGAAGGCATGAACGCCGCCGAAGCCGGCGCCGATTACGCGGCCTTTGGCCCGATCGGTGCAACCCCGCTGGGCAATGGCGAAAGCGTCGATTTCGATCTGTTTGAATGGTGGTCCGCCGTGATCGAAGTGCCGATCATCGCCGAGGGCGCGCTGACC